>JAFRIG010000053.1 GCA_017432895.1 Erysipelotrichaceae bacterium
CCGTAAATGGAATGTAAATCTTCAGACCGTTACAATGATGGTTGATGGTAAACCAAAGAAGGTTCGCGTTTCTGCCCGCGCACTTAGAACTTTAAAAAATCAGGCAAAGGCAGCATAACTTCCGCAAGGAAGTTTTTTTATTGAAACGCTATGTTCAAGAAACCAGTTGATGAACATTTTATGAAAACTCTTATCATTTCTTGAAATATGGATATCTATTTCAATTTGCTATATCGACAACACTAGATTCATATCCGGTTAATCGCTCAGAATATAAAGTTCAACAAGGTATGACATCAATGAAAATGATTGCAATCAACCCATTTCATGAACATAGCGTATTGAAAAAAGGATCTTTCGATCCTCATTCACATTTTCTAAGTTTTTCGACATTGGCTCTGATATCGCCATTGAAGACGAAAGATCCGGCCACCAGTGCTTCCGCTCCCCTGCTTAACAGCTCGTGAGCGTTGCGATCGGTCACGCCGCCATCGACTTCGATGATGAAATCAAGGCTTTTTTCTTTTTTATAAGCATTAACTTCTTCAAGTCTAGGCAAGGCATCAGGCATGAAGGACTGGCCACCAAAACCCGGTTCCACCGACATCAGTAAGAAGATGTCGATCTTATCCAGCAAAGGAAGGATTTCTTTAACCGGTGTTCCCGGCTTGATCGAGATCCCGGCTTTCAGATACATGGCATGGATCTTGTCGATAAGTTCAACACATTTGTCGATATCATTGAACACTTCATAGTGGAAGATGATCGAATCGGCACCGGCCTTGGCGAAGACTTCCGCATAATGTTCAGGATCTTCGACCATCAGATGAACATCAAGAAACTTGTCGGTATTTCTTCTGATCGCCTGACAGATGCCCGGACCAAAGGTCAGATTAGGTACGAAATGGGCATCCATGACATCGAAATGAATCCATTCTACACTGTCGTTCAAAGCTTCCATTTCCGTTTTGAAATCATCGAAATGCATCGAATAGACTGATGGTGAAACGATCATATTAATCCCCCTTTACCGTATAGTAATAGATCACGACTCTAAGATCCGATGTGTCGGCAAACGTCATACCTAGAGGCGGCGAAGTTTTGACGACTCTGTTGACATCGGAATTGACCAGTTCCTCTTCCGTGAAGTAGGAATAATCCTCTTCCGAAAGAATGTAGCTGACATTGTTTTCTTCCAGATATTCGACCGCTCTGGAGATATCCCAGCCGATCAGATCCGCCAGGATGACTTCCTTGTTTTCCATGGCATATTTCAAGGTTATTTCATTGTTTTGCGAAGCGTCGTATTTGGTGCCGGCTTCTAAGCTCTGTTCAATGACGATACCGGCACTCTGATCCGATTCCACCGGTAAGAGTTTAACGTTGAAATTGAGCTCTTTAAGCTCGTCTCTGGCCTCTTCATAGTTCTTGCCGACATAATCCTTCAAAACCGAATAAAGCCCGTTAGAGACCGTTATTTTGATCTTGGTGCCAGTCTCCACTTCCTGATTGGCCGCCGGATTGGAAGAGATGATATGATCCTTTTCGATATTTTCGGATAAGATCCAGGTGATCCGGGAATCATCGATCTCCAGATCTTTTTGGGCCAGAAGGTCTTTGGCCTCCTGGACTGTCATATTGGAAAGATCGGGCACGGTCACAAAATGATCCTTGTTGCCGATGATGCCTGTCAGGAATAAAACCGCAACCAAAGCGATGGCTGAGATCAAAACGGCACAGATCAGGAAAGATGTCGAAACAAAGCTTCCCGTCTTATCGCTGTCGCTCTTCTTCTTTTTCGCCAGTTTGGAGATATGGACATCTTCCTTGTTTTTGTTTTCTTTGGTTTCACCGATCACCAAAGGTTCATCACTTCGATGTTCCTTCTTTAAACAGTCGTTTAGATCCTGCAACATCAAAGCGATATTTTTGTAGCGATCAGAGGGATTCTTGGCCGTTGATCTGATGACGATGTTTTCCACTGACTGCGGGATCTCGGGATTGATGCTTCTGACGGATGGAATAGTGCCTTTGATATGCATCAAAGCCACCTGTACGGGTGTATCCGCCTTGTATGGTACATCACCGGTCAAAAGCTCGTAAAAGACGATACCCAAGGAATAGATATCCGATTGCATGGAGGCAGGCTTGCCTTTGGATAATTCCGGGGCCAGATAATGAACGGAACCCAATACGGAATCCTTGTGTGTTATCTGCATCGCTCCGGAGGCCAAGGCAATACCGAAGTCAGAAAGCTTGATGGTCCCATCATCCTTGATCAGTACATTCTGCGATTTGACATCGCGATGTATGACATTATTTCGATGTGCCTCCAACAAGGCCCCGGCCAGCTGTTTCATCATCCAGACGGCTTCTTTATAGGGAATAGGTCCCCTCTTTCTGATCAGCTGCTTGAGGGTATAGCCCTTGATATATTCCATGACGATATAGTGCTTGTCGCCATCATCTCCCACGTCATAGACATCGACGATATTGGGATGGGAAAGCTGGGTGACGGCTCCGGCTTCTCTTTTGAATCTCTCCAAAGCCGTATCATCATCCGCCATATCCGATTTAAGTATCTTGACCGCCACTTCTCTTTTGAGAATGACGTCATAGGCAAGATAGACATCTGCCATGCCTCCCCTGCCGATAAGTTTAACGATCCTGTAACGATTTCCGATGTATTCCGACATAAGCTACCTCTTCACCATAACGATCGTAATATTGTCAAAACCGCCAGCCATAAGTGCCTGATCCTTGAGTTCTTCGCACTTGGAATCAAGGGACAGATGTTTGGCCGTGACGATCTTTCTGATCTCTTCTTCACTCACATAGGCATGCAAACCATCTGAACAGGCCAGATAGTAATCCATGTCTTTGACTTTATGGACATCGGCCGAAACGCTCGGGAAAATGCCGATCGCCTTGACCAGATAGTGTTTCTTGGGATGATTGAGTGATTCCTCATAGGTGATCTGGCCCTTTTCCAGCATCTGATTGACTAAAGTATGATCGAAAGTCAGTTTGTAGATGCCGTCATCAAGGAAACCATAGACCCTGGAATCGCCGCAGTTGATACTAACCGCACCCTGCGATGTCAGCAAAAGTCCGGTCAGGGTCGTACCCATGCCGGCATATTCCTCATAGCGCATCGAAAGATCATAAACGTGCTTGTTTACAGCTCTCACATGATAAAGCATGTAGTTGATGGCATCTTCGATCTTTTCGAAAGGACCGGATTGTTTGAAAATGTCATCAAAGTACTTGATACATTCCCCACTGGCCACTTCCCCGGCTTTGCCACCGCCGATCCCGTCCGCCACCAGCATCAGAAAATCACCATAAGAATTGCTTACGGCAATGTATGAATCCTGATTCTTTTCTCTTAACAGACCGATATCGGTTATGCAGGAATATTCCATAGTTCTATTTTAAATGATTAGCCCGCAATTGGCCACAGGCCGCATCGATGTCGTCGCCCTTCTTCTGTCTTAAAGTCACGGCGACGCCGGCTTTCTTAAGCAGATCATAGAAGCGCAAGGCATTTTCATCAGAAGAGGTTTCAAAGTCTTTTTCCGAAACTTTGTTGTAAGGAATGAGATTGATATAGGCGTTTAAGCCCTTAAGCAGATTTCTGATCTTTTTTACTTCCTTTTCGGAATCATTGACACCTTTTAACAGCAGATATTCAAAAGTAAGACGTCTGTTGTTGATCTGCGCGTACTCTTTAAGAGCTTCCATCAGTTCCGCTAACGGATAAGCCCTATTGACCGGCATCAGTGAATCCCTCAATTCATCGTTTGGCGCATGTAAAGAGATGGCCAGATTGTATTGCAGATTCTCTTGCGCAAATCTTCTGATACCCGGCACGATCCCGCACGTCGAGATCGAAATATGTCTTGAACCGATCTCCAGTCCGTAAGGATCATTGATGATGCTTAAAGCCTTCATGACGTTGTCATAGTTGTCGAAAGGCTCGCCGGTTCCCATGACGACGATATTACCCAAACGCTTGACGCTTTTATCAAGTTCCTTCTGGATATGTAAGGCCTGTAACACGATCTCACCGGCTTTCAAGTCTCTTTGTTTCTTTAAAAGACCGGAGGCACAGAAACTGCAGCCCATGTTGCAGCCGACTTGCGAAGACAGGCAGGCGCTGTAGCCATATTCGAAGATCATCATTACCGACTCGACCAAAGATCCGTCTTCCATTTCAAACAGGAATTTTTTGGTCCCATCCTTTGATTCCTGCAGATCCTTGATCTGTAGCTGTCTAATTTCAAAGTCTTCCTTGAGCTTTTCGATCATCTTTTTGGAGATATCGCTCATCTGCTCAAAGTCTTCGATGCGTTTATCATAGAGCCAGCGAAAGATCTGCTTGCCATGAAAAGGCTTGAAGCCATTTTCAAGCAGGTAGTTCTCAAGATCTTTTAGTGAAAGGTCGTAAATACTTCGCATATCTAAGCCACCTTTCTTATCTTAGCATAATAGAAACAATCCCCAAGAGAGTTGATGATCGTTTCTTCTTCCAGCAGTTCAAGTTCATCATGGCCTTCCAGGAACTTTTTGACCAGTCTTGCGTTTTCTTTTTTATTCAAAGTACAGGTACTGTATAACATAATTCCGCCACTATTCAACAGTCTGTCTGCACTTTCCAGCAGTTCAGACTGCAGCTTTTGCAGCTCATCGAGACTTTCGGGCCTGATATGAAACTTCAGATCAGGTTTTCTTCCGATCACTCCCAGACCTGAACATGGCGCATCCAGCAGGATCTTATCGAATCTGTTTTCATAGATCTCATCGAGTTTTCTGGCATCATGACATGACAGATGGATCTTTTCATAACCTAGTTTTTTGGCCATTTTTCTAATTAGCTCCACTCTGTTTTCATGCAGATCATTGCCAAAGACGTTTTCTTCGTTGACGATATCCAGACAATTGAAAAGCTTGGAACCGGGTGCCGCACACATATCTAAGAGTGAATCATCCTCTTGAAGATCGAGATGTTTATATAACGAAGCGGAATTGAAATCCTGGACATAGAAAAAGCCTTTTTTGTACTCTTCAGAGTTAAGCAGGTTTTCTTTGCCGGTAAAGATATCCTCATTGACGATATCGATCTTCAAATCTTTAAGCTTTGTATAATCACCTTTCTTTTTATTCAGCCGGTAATAGACTTCCGGTATTGTACGATAGACTTCGATTATCTTTTCAAATTCGTCTTCATCATACTGGCTTTTCAAGAGATTAAAGATCCATTCAGGCAGACAGCAGCGCTGATAGTCCTTCTTTGCCTGTTTGAGATCTTTCATTTTATGAAGCAAGGCATTGATATAAGCCTTTTCATACTTGTTTTTGCCCAATTCAACATATTCGTTGTTTACGACGTAATCCTTCTCGTGATTGTAGAATCTCTCAAATAGAGCCATACAGATGATCAGTTTCGTTCGTAAAGATGTCTTTTCTTTAGTATCTTCTTCAAACTGATAAATCAGAAATTCGTAATTGCGCAAAACACCATTCACCAGATTGGTGACGAAAGGTCTTTGGATACTATCGATCTTTTCCAGTTCTTTGCGCATCAAAAGATTGGAATACGATTCCTCTTTGATACTGCGATATAAGATGTCCAAGGCCAGTTCACGCTGTTTCATGTTATTCAAGATATAAGGGATCCACATCGATCTTAACACGGGAGACGTTGGATAAGGAAATATAGCCGTTGATGATCTCCTGCAGCTTCTTCAACATGCCCAGCAGATCCTTATCCATCAGTAAGATACGGTAACGATATTGTTTCTTTATCCGTCCCAGTTCATAAGGCCGGTAACTGCGATATTCCAGTTTATCGATCTTTTCATATAATACTTCACTGGATCTGATTACTCTGGCTTCATCAAGATCCGTAAGCAGGATCTCGATGATATGCGAATAAGGCGGATAGGAAGCCTTATGGCGATAATTCATTTCGATATTGTAGAAATAATTGTAGTCCTGATTGATGACGGCTTTTAAGGCGTAGTGTTCCGTATTAAATGCCTGTATCAGAACTTTGCCCGGATCATTGGCTCTGCCTGATCGACCGGAAGCCTGCATCAGCAGATCAAAAGTCATCTTGGCGGCATTGTAGTCCTGGTGCATCAGTCCGGCATCGGCATTGAGGATACCGACTAAAGTCACATTGGGATAATCGAGACCCTTGGCGATCATCTGCGTACCGATCAGAATATCGGTCTCATGCCTTTCAAAACGCTTTAAAATGTCTTCATGAGCTCCTTTTTTACCGACGGAATCTCTATCCATCCTTTCGATATTTGCTTCAGGATAAAGCTTTTTGAGCTCTTCTTCGACTTTCTTGGTTCCAAAGCCATAGAAAAGCAGATCCTTGCCACCGCAACCAGGACAGCGATCAGGCATACGGTAGACTTTGCCACACTGATGACATTTAAGGATCTTTTCGTCTTTATGATAATTCAAAGGCGTATCGCAATCACTGCACATCAATACGGAAGCACAATCGGCACATTTGATGATCGGCGAATAGCCTCTTCTGTTTAAAAGAATGATGGCCTGTTTATGCTGCTCAAGGCAGGTGCTGATATTTTCTTTTAAAGGTTTGGAGATGATATAGGGATCACGGTTTTTAAGCTGTTTATTGAGATCGATGATACCGATCTTGGGGAAAGAGTGATTTATCCTGTCTTTAAGTTCCAGCAGCTGATAATCCCCTTTTAAAGCTCTGGTATAGGAATCAAGGGACGGCGTTGCCGAGGCCAGCAGAACTTTGGCGTTATGTTTTATCGCTCTTCGAAAAGCCACATTTCGGGCGTGGTAACAGGGTACATTGTCCTGTTTATATGACTGATCGTGTTCCTCATCCAAGATGATAAGACCCAGATCGGAAAAAGGCAGAAAAATGGAACTCCTGGTCCCAACGACGATCTTGACTTCTTTGTTTTTTACTCTTTTGTACTGTTCATATCTTTCCTGATCGGATAATTCCGAATGGTAGAAGATCACATCGGAGAATCTTTCCTTGACTCTCTGTATCATCTGCGGTGTTAAAGAGATCTCCGGCACCAGGATGAGAACTTCTTTGCTTAAAGAAAGATAGTGTCTGGCCAGATGCAGATAGACTTCGGTCTTGCCTGAACCGGTCACGCCGAATAAAAGTGAGACCATCTTATCGTTATTGAGGATGGAGTCATAGGCAAACTGCTGCTCAGTAGTTAGTTTTTTGAACGAAGTCTGATCGATCTCCTTATTTTCATAGACAGCTTCTTCACTGTATTCTTCGATCGCCTTCATATCTAACAGCTTTTTGATTATCGAAGCGGATATTTTACGAGCTTCGGATGCTTCCATGCCATCAGTGATTGAATCATAGACTTCCTGTTGTCTTTTCGTTAAAACATAAACGCCGTTTATTTTTCTGATCTTGCGAACCATCTTGGGCCCTTTTTGGCTTTTTGAAGTCTTTAAGGCCTTTGGAAGCATGGAATTGAGGCAGGAAATAAAAGGCGAGATCGTCGTTCTGGACAGCCAGAAAGCCAGTTCGAAAAGCTCTTGTGAGATGACGGGTTCCTCATCTATGACCTGGATCACCCTGCCCAGTTTATAGCCAAGTTCCTCTTCCAGAGTCTTTAGATCCTTATCCGTATAGCTGCAATCGGAAACGATGGCCAAATTCGGGGCTTTATGAAAAAACACTTTTACGCGGCAGTATTTATTAATTTCATTATCACAGCAATAGGTAAAAGGTCTATTGACGTTTAAAGAGGCATTGGTGACGTATACTTCGACAAGATACATGACTCTATTATAACAAAAGGAGCTAACCGATAGCTCCTTCCATATTGATCTTCAATAACTGATTTAACTCGACAGCATACTCCATCGGCAGTTCTCTGGTAAAAGGTTCAATAAAACCTAGAATGATCATCTGTGTCGCATCTTGTCTCGACAGACCTCTGGACATCAGATAGAAGAGCTGTTCCTCGGAGATCTTGGAGACAGTCGCTTCATGTTCGATCGTTGAAGTCGAATTGGAAATGATGTTGGTCGGGATGGTATCCGAAGAAGATACATCATCCAGGATCAGCGTGTCGCATTCGACCTTGGCTTTACAATACTGGGCCTTATTGGACATTGAAACCAGACCGCGGTAATTGACTTTGCCCCCTGCCCTGGCCAGGGATTTGGAGATGATGGTCGAAGAAGTGTGCGGGGCCAGATGTATCATCTTGGCGCCGGCATCCTGGATCTGAGAGTGTGAGCCAACGGCGATTGAGATACACACGCCTTTGGCATTTTCTCCCGCCAGGATACAGGCCGGATACTTCATGTTGATATGAGATCCGACGTTGCCATCGATCCACTCCATGATGCCGTTTTCTTCCACCAATGTTCGCTTGGTGACCAGATTTAAGATATTGGCCGACCAGTTCTGGACCGTTGAATAGCGGCATTTGGCGTTTTTCTTGACAAATATTTCAACAACTGCCGCATGAAGAGAATCGTTGGAATACTTGGGAGCCGTACAGCCTTCGACATAGTGCAGATCACTGCCTTCATCGCAAATGATCAGGGTCCTTTCAAACTGACCCATCTGATCGGAATTGATCCGGAAGTAGGACTGCAAAGGTTTTTCCAGTTTTACTCCCGGTGGCACATAGATGAACGATCCGCCTGACCAGACGGCCGTATTCAAGGCCGCAAACTTGTTGTCGGCATAGGAAACGACCTTGCCGAAGTATTCTTTGAATAATTCCGGACATTTCTTTAAAGCCGTATCGGTATCGTAGAAGATGACACCCTTGCTTTCAACTTCTTCCAGCATGTTATGATAGACGACTTCCGATTCGTATTGGGTGGATACACCGGCCAGAAATTCCCTTTCCGACTCAGGGATCTTCAATTTTTCAAAAGTGTTTTTGATCGTCTCCGGAACATCATCCCAGGACTTTTCCACTCTTTCCGATGGTTTCTTGTAATAAGTGAAATCGTTGAAATCGATACCGGAAAGATCTGGTCCCCATTCGGGAAGCGGAAATTCCAGAAACTTATGATAGGCTTTTAATCTTAGCTCCAGCATCCATTCAGGTTCCTTTTTGGCTGCCGAAATAGAGCGGATTACATCTTCGCTTAGGCCTTTGCCAGTATTGAAGATGGTGACATCCTGATCCTTGAAATCGTATTTGTAATCGTCCTGGGAAGCCAGGATATCTTTATTATTTGTCGTATTCATTGATCAGTTCCTCGATCGCATGGATGCCGATAGTCCCGCACTTGATGCGGTTGGCCTGCTGATAAAGCGTATCGAAAGCATTAGCTTCTTCCAATGCATCCTCATCAAAAGGCTTGTCATCGACCATCTTGTAGTATTCGTTGATTATCGCTCTTGCCTCATCAAAACTTTTATCCGTCACCAGATCGCACATGATATCGGTCGAAGCCGTACAGATCGTACAGCCTACACCGTCGAATTTGACATCCTTGATCATGCCATCTTCCGCCCGCATGTACACCGTAATATCATCGATACATGATTCCGAAGCATTATGAACACTGCGGTATCTTTCATCCTCTATTTTCTTTTTATTATTGGGATTATTGTAATGATCCAGCATTATCTCCCTTTTGATCTCTTTGTCCATCATAATATACTATCCACGCATTTCTCTATCGTCGTATCTTTGATCACATCGACGAATCTGTCGATCTCTTCTTTGGTATTGTACAGATACATCGAAGCTCTGATCGTCTCGTTAACTTCGATGATGTTGTTTAACAGTTTGGCACAATGATTGCCTGTTCTGACCGCGATACCTAATTTATTGAAATAGGAAGCGGCATCCTGGGCAAAGATCCCTTTCACATTGAAAGTGACGATCCCGGCTTTGGATCCTTCATTATAGACTTCCACGTTGTCCAATTTAAGCAGTTTTTCGATGAAATAATCGGATAATTGAGCCCCATAGGCTTCGACTTCTTCCATGGAGACGCTTTCCAGATATTCGATTGCTTTCTTTAAGCCTAAAACTCCTTCGATACAGGGTGTTCCGGCTTCGAATTTCTCCGGTGTTTTCTGTAAGATAACAGTACCGTCCTGATAGAAACGGGCATTTGATCCGCCCCCATAGAAGATCGGATCGAGCTGATCCAAAAGTTCGAATCGGCCATACAAAACGCCTACGCCTCCAGGCCCCAGCATCTTATGAGACGAGAAAGACAGGAAATCGATATCGAGATCCTGCACATCGACTTTGATGTGCGGAACACTTTGGGCTCCATCGATCGTAACGATGGCGCCGTATTCATGCGCGATCCTGGTGATCTCTTTGACCGGATAGATATAACCCATTACGTTGGAAACATGCGGTAAAGCGACTAATTTCACCTTTCCATCCGCAAAACATTCCTCATAGGCTTGCAAATCAAACTTGGCATCTTTCTTGAAAGGCACATACCTGATGGAAGCTCCGCTAACTTCCGCAGCGTTGAACCAGGGAATGATATCCGAGGCGTGTTCGACTTGCGAAGTAAGGATGACATCACCTTTCTTCAGAAACTTCTTTGCAGCATTGATGGCGACTGTATTTAAAGAAGATGTCGCACCATAAGTAAAGACGATGGATTCCGCCCTTTGCGCATTGATAAAATGCGCGACCGTTTTTCTGGTATCATCATAGGTCTTGGAAACGATATAAGAGATATCGTAGTCGCCGCGATGGATGTTGCAGTTGAGGTGTTCATAATAATTGACTACTTCATCGATGACGCACTGCGGTTTAAAAGAAGTCGCTGCCGAATCGAAATATATGAGGTTTGGATTATTAACGATCATTGGAAAATCGGATCGTATCTTGTTTACATCGAACATATCTCATCCACCTTCTTTATCGCTCTTTCTCTGATCAGATCGCCATTGATGAAATCGTCATAGAAATCATCGGAAGGCATCAGATAGGATTTAAGGATCAGGTTTAAAGCTTCTTTTTTGCCTAATCCGCGGGAATTCATATAGAAAAGGACTTCTTCATCGATCGTCCCGGCTGCCAGCGAATGGGATGCTTCAACATCGTTCTCATCGATCTTAAGTACCGGCAAAATCCTGGCTTTTTTGGGATCGTCGATCGTCAGACAATGGGAAGCCTGATGCGATTTGGATCTTTTGGCTCCTTTGACGATGATCCCGTTACAATCCATGGAAAAACTGGCCTCATCAAGACAGACGACGTTGTTGTAGATATCGATCGCAGAATCGCTTTCTTTGTTATATAAGTCAAAGACGACTTCCTTGTTTTTGACACCAAGATAAGTCGTAAAGATCGAAAGCTCACTGTTTGCATTGACATCGATGCTGTTGATATGTTTCAGATCGTGGTCTTCCAGCTGCAGATAATTTATCCTGACATGGGCATTTTCGATACATCCGTTTTCTCTTAAAACCATATCGCCATCAAAGTCATTGAAAATCAGGATATTGTAATCTCCGTCTTTAAGCTGAAATTCCAGTTCTATCTCAGCGTAGTTCAAAACGATCGTCGATGAATCATTGATGACCAGTTTTTTATCGTCACTAACGACAAACTCAGACATTTTTACCTCGCGGATTTCTGGCACAGGTACCCAATGAATAAACTAAAGGACGATCTTCCTTGACCGGCTGTATCTTCAGTTCATCATAGAGCCAGTCGTAGCCGTCAGTATCGATCTTGTAGACCAGTTCATCATCACCTTCGACAACGATGCGGCCATCGACGATGACATGGGAGTGGGTCGGCTTGATCATCGTAAAGAAGCGTTCGTAATGAGAGACGATTATCAGTCCCAGATCGCTTTTTTCTTTCAGATCGTGTATCGCATCGGAAACCAGCTTGATCGCGTCGACATCCAGTCCGGAATCGATCTCATCGAGCATCGCGAACTCCGGTTCCAGCATCATCATCTGCAGGATCTCGTTGCGTTTCTTTTCACCGCCCGAGAAACCGTCGTTGACGAAACGATGCGCCAGGTCTTCTTTCATCTTCAGCCTGGAAATGTTTCCTTCCATCTGTTTGATGAATTTGAACAAGGAGATGTTTTTCTCTAAACGGGCATTGATCGCCGCTCTTAAGAAATCGGAATTGGTCACACCGGCGATCTCCTTGGGATACTGCATTGCCAGGAAAAGGCCCTTTCTGCTTCTTTCATCCACTTCCATGGCCAGTACATCTTCACCGTCGAGTGTGATAGATCCTTTAGTGACGGTATAGGCCGGATGACCCATGATAGTCTGCAAGAGTGTCGACTTGCCATTGCCGTTAGGACCCATGATCGCATGGATCTCACCTTTGTTTACGGTTAGATCGATACCTTTCAATATTTCTTTTTCGCCTGCCTTGACATGCAGGTCTTTGATTTCCAGTTTTTCCATAATAATCACCAAAAAATATTATAACACCTGACTTTTATTTGATTTGATTTATTATCTTTGTGAATTTTGGCTGAACTTTGAAACTATAAATTGTATTAAAAAAATCAAAAGCTTATAATATATAACGTTTGGAGGTTTTTTATGGACAAAAAAGAACTGTTTAAAAAATACTGGTTCATAGGCGTCGTCGCCATTGCCCTACTTGTTTTTGTCGGTATTTATGCAGCTGATGCATATAAAAATAGAGATATCGTAGTAAACAATAAACAGATCGACGGCAAGTATGTGGCCTATGAACTGGATGGTCAGCAGGTATACGCTGACGATCTGTATGAATCATTATACGAAGCCGGTGGTCTCTCTCAGGTGATCGTCGCCTACGAAAGAGCGGTCTTTGATGCGGGTTATGAAACAACGGATGATATGAAGACCTACGCCACCAATTCGGCTGCTTCGATCCTTTCCTACTATTCGCAGGATTATGTCCTTGAATCGCTCAATGCCATGGGCTATACGGGCGGTATCGATGATCTGACTCAGTACTACATCGATGCCCAGAAACAGGAACTGCTGATTAAGGATTATGTCACAGCCAATGCCGATACCTATCTTAAAGAATCGCTTGGCACCAATGGCCGTCTAATCTATCACATCCTGGTCAAGACCGATACCGAAGCGGTATATGACGAAGATGAAAATCTGATCGGCTACGAAGCCAAACCAACTGATGAACAGAAGGAAAAGCTGACGCAGATCCAGGATGCTCTGCAGGATGAAAACATGACCTTTGAATATGTTGCCTATACCTATTCGGATGATTCATCCTCTTCCTATGGCGGCTACATCGGTCTGATCAATGAAGAAAACGCTTCGATGTACGATCAGTTCTTTGCGCAAGCCGCTTTGGCACTTGATGATGGTGAAGTATCGGAACCCATTGTTTCCCAATTCGGCTACCACATCATCAAGAACGTCGGTTCCAGCTATGATGCCTTACTGGAAGATTACTACTTCCTTTCCGAACTGGAAAACAACTATCCGACGATGCTGATAAAGGCTGTCATGGAAAAAGGTGAAGAACTGGGCTTCGAGATCAAAGATGAAGCATTAAAAGAACAGTTAGCTGCACAAATGGAGGAAAACTAAGATGAAAAAAATAATCACTGTCTTATTCGTTTTGGCCCTTCTTTGCGGCTGTTCCGGAAATGATCACTATTCCTATCCCGAAAACGGAAACGATGTCCTGTTCAGCGGACCTAACAATGTTTCCTATACGAAAAATGATCTGTATAAATCTTTAAAGATCGCCAATGGTGAAGCCATCGCCGATGATATCCTTGACAATATCGCCATGCAGATCGAAGGAATCGATATCGATGCCATGTATGAAGAAGCCGATAGCATCATCGAAACCTATCAGACTTTAGGCTATGAATCTTATATCATTTCATCCTACGGTTCGATCGATGCCTATCGCAAGACTTATGTTTCTTCCCTTCTGCTTTCCGAGCTTTCCAAGGAATATGTCAAGGAAAACTTCGACACGCTTTCAGCCGATAAGAAACCGGTCCAGATGCAGATCGCATCCTTCGCCAATATCGAAGATGCCCAGCAGTGTATCGATGACGCTAACAACGGTTCGACCTTCGATATGGCAGCTGCCAACAACAATGCCGCATCCGCTCCTACCAGCAACGTCTATACCGATGACGATGCCAGCCTGGTCTATGAAGTCAAGGAATACCTGAATTCAACAGACACGATTGGTATTTCCCCGATCATCACTTATACGACCAGCGTTCAGGACGCCGAAGGCAACTATTCCGACAGCAACACCTACTATGTCCTCAACGTTCAAAGCCGCAATGTCGAAGACTTCAAAGATGAATTCATCGAACTGCTGGCTGCCAACACTTCTTCCGATACGGTCAAACAGTACTTCCTGTCGACCCATCAGATAGAATTCTTCGACCAGGATCTCTACGAGTTCATGGCCAAGACTTATGAGGGCATGGAATAATGTGCATCTTCTGCGAAATAATCAAGGGCAACATCCCTTCCAAAAAAGTCTATGAAGATGAAGATATCCTGGCTATCCTGGATATCTCGCAAACCACCAAGGGTCATACCCTGGTCATGCCTAAAAAGCACTATGAAAACTTCTTAGAGATGCCTAAAGATGAATATGCATCTTTAATGGCAAAAGTTCAGGACTTAGCTAAACAGATCATAAACAATCTTGAAGCTAAGGGCTGCAATATCCTGATCAACACCAATGAGGTAGCCGGCCAAAGCGTCATGCATTGCCACGTTCATATCATTCCCCGCTACGATGAGAATGATACGGTCAGCTTTCGCTTTAGTGAAAACGATCTGGATCTTGATGAAGTATTAGCTGCTATCAAAAAAGAGAATTGCTGAAATTCTCTTTTTTTAAGGTCTGATCTGTATTCTGTTTATTGATACAGGGATCTTGAGTTTGTCGTCAAATTCGATCAAGACACCGCAAAAGATCGCCGGCCCTTCGGCTATCGTATAGCGGGTCTTTTCTTTTAGGATCACGGAAGTGATCGATTCATTAATATCTCTGCCGATCACGGAATCATAGGCTCCGCACATTCCGGCATCGGAGATAAAGGCACAGCCGTCAATGATGGCTTCATCAGCTGTCTGCACGTGGGTATGTGTACCAATAACTGCTCTGACTTTATCTTTGAAATATTCCATAAAGACCCGTTTTTCCGCCGTTGATTCGCCATGCAGATCAACGAAATAGAAGTCCGGTTCATAATCGTCACATTTATTCATGACTTTTTCAAAAGCCTTAAAAGGATCCATGGATGTCTCATTCATGAAGGCTTCACCAAGAATATTGACCAGGCAAAATCTGATGTCTTTGAAATCTATTATTCTGAAGAACGGATCATCAGTTCTTTTGATGTGATTGTATGGCATTACGATCCTGTCCATGCCGTCAAGATGTTCCTTGATCTCCGATTTGGAATAGGCATGGTTGCCCATGGTAATGTAATCGACACCATCATGAATGAGCTTATCATAGATCTTAATGGTGATGCCCTTGCCATGAGCGGCGTTTTCGCCATTGGCGATCACGATATCGACGCTATATTCCTTTTTCAGGGAATATAAAAGCGAAGAGACAATGTCTCTTCCGCTTTTTCCTGTGATATCACCGATAAATAATATCTTCATTACTTGGCAGTTTCCTGCGCTCTCATTTCCCTGATGACCGTTACTTTGATCTGGCCAGGGTAAGTGAGTTCGTTTTCGATTCTTTCCTTGATCTCTCTGGCGATCAGGGTGCACTTGTTGTCATCGACTTTCTCCGGAACGACCATGACTCTAACTTCACGGCCGGCCTGGATGGCGTAAGCCTTGTCGACACCGTCAAAATCATTGGCGATCTTTTCGAGGGCTTCAAGCCTGTTGATGTAGTTTTCGATGCCTTCGTATCTGGCACCGGGTCTGGCAGCCGACAAAGTATCAGCCGCAGCAACCAGATTGGAGATCAGGTTGTTGGCCGGAACATCGCCATGGTGCGATTCGATCGCATTGACGACTTCCCATCTTTCACCATATTTCTTAGCCAGTTTGGCACCAAGCTCAACATGCGTGCCTTCCTGCTCGAAATCGACAGCCTTGCCGATATCGTGCAGTAAACCGGCTCTTTTTGCCAGATTCTGGTTGAGACCCAGCTCGGCAGCCATCATTCCCGCAAAGGAAGCGACTTCGATCGAATGCTCAAGTCCGTTCTGGCCATAGGAATATCTGTATCTCATGCGGCCGATCAGCTTGACAAGTTCCTTGTCGATCTTGCCGATCTGCAGCTTGAAGCAGGCATCTTCGCCATACTTCTGGATGTTGCGGTTCATTTCTTTCGTCGTCTTTTCCACGACATCCTCGATCCTGCCGGGCTGGATACGTCCGTCACGGATCAGAGTTTCAAGGGACAGTCTGGCGATCTCTCTTCTGATCGGATCGAAACATGATACTGTGATCGCTTCCGGCGTATCATCGATGATCAGGTCGACACCAGTCGCCTGCTCGATGGCTCGGATATTACGTCCCTCACGGCCGATGATCCTGCCCTTCATCTCTTCAGAAGGCAGTGCTACCACCGAGACGGTCCTTTCCAAAGTCTCGTCTTGCGAATAGCGCTGTATCGCCGTAGCGATGATCTCACGGGCATTTTCGGCAGCCTGTTCTTTGGCTTCTTCTTCCTTTTCGCGGATATAAGCAGCCACTTCATCACTCATCTTGGTCTCGACGACTTCCATCAGTTCAGCTTTCGCTTCCTGTTCGCTCATGTTGGAAACACGTTCCAAAAGAGCAATCTGGCCATCGATCCTCGACTGCAATTCTTCTTCCATTTTATCTAGTTGAGCAGACTTCTCGTCCGCTTTTCTTAGCTTTTCATCTAATTTGCGCTCTTTTTGTGTTAAATTCTCATCACGGAAATTGAGTGAATCTTCCCTTCTCTGCAGCTTGTTTTCCTGCGACTGGATCTCACTCTTCTTTTCCTTGATTTCCTTTTCCGCCTGCAGTTTCAGATCATAGACCTGCGTCTTACCATCCAAAACGGCCTGCTTAACAGTGTTTTTAGCTTGATTATTTGCTTCATCTAAGATTTTCTGAGCTTCTTTTTTAGCATTCTTTCCAATCGCAGAATTGAACAGCATGAATGCCAGAGCTCCGACAACTAATCCGATAAAAATGGAAAGTACATCTAAACTCATATTCTATACCTCCATTTATGACTAAATCACGGGTTTCTAAACCCATTAAATTGTACTATATTAGGTCGATTTTCACAACTAGATTCGATTTTCAAGTAAAATGAAGACATGTACAGGATCATCGTATCCGATCTGGATGAAACACTGCTCAATGACGCCAAAAAGGTCTCTGAAGATGATAAGCGAGCTATCGCTTCTTTAAACGGCGTCAGATTTGCGATCGCCTCCGGCCGTGGTTTTACCTCTTTGCAGGATGCCTTGATGCAGGTCGGCCTATATAATGCGAAAGACAGTTATACTATTTCTCTTAATGGCGGGATCATTACGGAAAACTTCGAAAACAGGATCATCTATTGCCAACCTTTGAAATACGAAGAAGCAGTTATGCTTTTTAAAATGGGGCTGAAACTTGAAAAATGCATCCATATCTATACGCCATACAAGACTTATGTTTATGGTCTCACGGAAGAAGAAAGGATCTATGTCAATGGTCGTATCGATCTGATCCCGCTGGAAAGCCCCGATATCTCATTTTTAAGAAATGAACAGATCCTGAAAGTCCTTTATGTCGATCCTGATATGAACGAATTAAAAAAGCTGAGAAAACAGCTTGATCTGGAAGATAAGTTTGCGATCACCTTCTCCGCCAACCGCTATCTGGAATTCAATCTCTTAGGTGTCGATAAAGGTATGGCTTTAAAGAAACTGTGTGAAATACTTTCTATCGATATCAAAGAATCGATCGCCGTGGGCGATTCCGTAAATGACAAAAGGATGCTAGAGGAAGCAGGTCTCAGCATCGGAGTGGCTAATGCGGTGAAAGATATCAGAGATGTCTGTGATGTCATCTTAGATAGTGACAACAATCATTCCCCGCTTAGTGAAATAGTTGAAAGATTTATAAAAAGATGAAGATCATTGATCCTCATCTTTTTTAAACATCTTTTCTTTGATCTGTGCCGTGATCTCTTCGTCGATCGCCGGATTGGCTTGCAGATAAGCTCTTACGGCATCGGAACCCTGACCGATCTTTTCGCCCTTATAGGCATACCAGGAACCAGATTTCTCAATGATACCCATTTCAACGCCCATATTGATGACTTCGGAGAGATGTGAGATACCTTCGCCATAATAGATCTCGACCTGACAGGTTTTGAACGGCGGTGCCACCTTGTTTTTGGCGATCTTGACATTGACCTTGTTGCCGATGACTTCCTGACCGTTTTTGATCGCTTCCGATTTTCTGACTTCCATTCTGATCGAAGAATAGAACTTCAAAGCTCGTCCACCGGTCGTCGTTTCGGGATTTCCGAACATGACACCGACCTTTTCACGAAGCTGGTTGATAAAGATCGTCGTACAGCCGTTGGCATTCATGGCACCGGCCAGCTTACGCATCGCCTTGGACATCAGACGGGCATGAAGACCGATATTGGAATCACCCATTTCGCCATCCAGTTCCGCCTGCGGAACTAAGGCTGCGACCGAGTCGATGACGATCAGATCGATCGCTCCGGACTTGATCAGTACTTCCGCGATCTCCAAAGCCTGTTCACCGGAATCGGGTTGGGAAAGTATCAGTTCATCGACATCAACACCCAATGCTTTGGCATAGCGGGGATCGATAGCATGTTCGGCATCGATAAAAGCCGCTTTGCCACCGGTCTTCTGACATTCGGCGATACATTGCAAAGCCAAAGTCGTTTTACCCGAAGATTCCGGACCGTATATCTCGACGATCCTGCCCTTTGGCAGACCGCCGACACCCAATGCATAGTCGATAGCAAGAGAACCGGTCGAGATCGCATCCACATCGACATTGGCGTGTTCGCCCAATTTCATGATCGATCCTTTGCCGTATTGTTTTTCAATAGCCTTCAAGGCTTCATTCAGCATCTGTTCTTTTTTATTATTCGAGACTTCGCTGACTTCTTCTTTTTTAGCCACTTTCTAATCCTCCTACTACATTATTTGCAAAAAAAGTGCAGATTCCTCACATGGATTCAAAATATAATCGCGAACCTGCATAAAATATGAATAACCGCCGGCCACGGAAATGAAAGTCGTGAACCAGATCAGGATCTCATCCACCGGAATGAACCGGAGTTCAAACGGGAGATTGTTTAATAAGATGATGACGATCGAAAACATCTGTAAGACCGTCTTAAGTTTGCCTAAGATACCGGCGGAAACCACGACACCTCTTTGAGCCGCAATCATACGGCAACCGTCGACCACGATATCTCTCAATATCATCAGGATGCAGCAGACCAAAGGTATCATGTGCTTATAGGAAAGGATCAAAAGCATCATATTGACTAGCAGCTTATCCGCGATCGGATCGGCAAACTTGCCGAAAGTCGTCACCATATTATTCTTTCTGGCGATGTGGCCATCAAGATAATCGGTAAAGGATGCGATCGCAAAGATCCCGATGACGATCAAATTTAGATAAGGCAAGGTCACGTTGCCGACTGTGAACGATCCTAAAGAGATACCTGCTTCGCTATATGGAAACAGCCAGACCAGTGCCAGTACAGGCACCAGTACGATCCTGAATAATGTAAGTTTGTTCGGTAAATTCATAAAAATATAATAACACAATTATCCGCATCTATAATTATACTCTGACTAGAAATATATTCAAGTAAAAAGAAATATAAAGAAAAAAGACCATTTTCAGGTCTTTCATAACAACATTCAATAAGCCATGTTCTGTACTGGACAATCATTTATCTGCACATTGTGCCCCGATCATCACTTCATTTCGTTAGACCAGGTTCCCCTACCAAATTTGGGTTTCTCGCTTAAGGGGTTTATCACGTTCCACTTGCTCATTTCTGAACAACTCGTCTCTTTGACACTTTTACAGGCTATTTCCATGGATCTCTCTTTAGGAAACTCGCCAGCCGTCAGCTTGCGCTGCCCAAGCTTATTTTTTCACTTGGCATAAACACTACATCCGTCGCAGGATGTGCGAGCATGGACTTTCCTCTGATCGCTCAGCGATTGTCTGAATGTTATTTTTTATAAACTAATTCTTCGAGTCTGGAAATTCTCTTCAAAACATCGACGGAACTGTAAGAAGTCGTATTCGACAGATCGAACGCCATCTTTCTTCCTTCCAGTTCGATATTCTTTGCAGTGAGGTCCTTGACCTGATTCTGCAGAGTCGTAACCGCATCTAAAAGCTGCTGGATATTCTCTTCCATGATCTGATAGTCTTCCAGGACATTGTCCAAAAAGGCATCAACTTCGGCAGGTGAATACCCCTTGAAATCGATATTGAACTCTTTGTTGAGAATTTCTTCCGGTGTAAGGTTCAGCTTTTCCATATCTATCTCCTAGATTAAATAATAAACTAAAAAACAAGCGCTTTCAAGCAAACTAGCATTTTATTGCATCATTATTATATAATAATCTTTAGGTGAAAATATGAAGTATCCTAACAGCGGCAAAGTCTATGTGAAACCAAACGTCTCCGCTTCCAACCGCGGAATGTCACTTGAAGAAGACATCAACAGGACCAACCAGTATTACTTGAGTGAAGACATTGCCGTCATTCACAAAAAGCCGACACCGATCACGATCGTGAAAGTCGACTATCCGAAAAGAAGTGCGGCCAAGATCACCGAAGCCTACTTCAAGCTTCCTTCCACTACGGACTACAACGGTATATTCAAGGGGAGATATATCGATTTCGAAGCCAAGGAATGTGAATCGAATACTTCGTTTCCGTTTTCATCTATCCACGCGCATCAGATCGAACATCTGCGCAGTGTGCTTAAGCAAGGGGCTATAGCCTTTATCATTCTACGCATGGTCAATTATGATAAAGACTTTCTGATTAAAGCTGATGATTTTATCGCGTTCTACGACCGCAAGGAAAGGAAATCCCTTCCGTACAGCTGGATCGAGGAACATGGTTTTGTAATTGGAAAAAGCTATATCAAACCATGCGACTATCTCTCGATCGTAACTGAAGCCTTTGAAGTATAGGGAGTAATGAAATTATGGCAAACAAAGTAAAAAAGAAAAGAAAGATCAGTAAAGTCAACCTATGGGCGACGATCGTTTCGATCATAGCCGCCATAGGCCTGGTAGGACTGATCACCGGAATCGCGCTGATCGCGACTCTTTTGCGTAACAAACCGACGCTCAATCCTTCGGATTTCGATCAGGCCGAATCTTCCGTCATTTACGATTCACAAGGCGAAGAGATCGCCAACCTCGGCATCGTCATCAGACAGAATGTCGAATACGAAGAGATACCCAATTGCGTCATTGATGCCTTCGTTGCCATCGAAGACTCCCGTTATTTCCAGCACAATGGTTTCGACGTCCCCCGTTTCACCAAGGCTCTTTTGGAAAACATCAGAACGATGTCCTTTGGTCAGGGCGGATCGACTTTTACGATGCAGTTAGTCAAGAATACCTACTTTACCAACGATGAGACAGGCGAACAGGCTTCCCGCAGCGGCGCCAGCGGCGTCAAGCGTAAGGTCCAGGAGATCGCTCTGGCGATGGAATTAGAAGAAGCCAAGTCCAAACAGGATATCTTTGAATCCTACGTCAACAAACTCAACTTCGGCGGTTCCAACAATATCCGCGGTATCCAGAAAGCGGCGCAGTACTATTTCGGTAAAGACCTCAAGGAATGCAACCTTGTTGAAGGTGCCCTTTTAGCAGGCGTCATCAACGCCCCCAACTACTACAACCCTTTCTACAATCTGGAAGCGGCGCAGGAAAGAGTTACCGAAGTTCTATATCAGATGAAGAACCACGGCTACATCTCACAAAAAGAATACGAGCTGGCCAAATCGGTAAGAGTTGAAGACGTCCTCAAGGATCCTTACACATCCGATAAAAACGGTGAAGGTATCCCCTATCAGGCTTATATCGACCAGGTCGTCGCCGAAGTCATGTCAATTACAAACTTAGATCCATATACGACTACAATGCATATCTATACCTATATGAACAAAGGCATCCAGGAAGAAATGGACGCCATTCAGGCCGGCAATATGGATGAAGAATACCTGCAGTTCCCCGATGAATACTTCGAATGTGCCTCAGTCGCCATCAAGAATTCCACCGGTGAAGTCGTCGGTATCATGGGTGGCAGAAACTATGCCAATGGCGGACAGTTATTGCTGAACCATGCGACCGAACAGTACAAACAGCCAGGTTCCACCATCAAACCGATCCTGGATTATGCCCTGGCCTTTGAAAACCTGGGCTGGGCAACCGACCACGTCTTGACCGATAAACCGATGTGGCTGGATTCCTCCAACCAGATCGTCGTCATCAACGACTCCGGTACTTATGTCGGTGACGTTACCTTAAAACAGGCTGTCGGTCAATCCATCAACACCTGTGCCGTGCAGACTTTACAGGCTGTGCTTGATGCCAAGAAATACGAATATGTCGTCAACTACGCTCAATCTTTAGGCTATGATTTTACACTTGAAGATTTCGATATCCAGTATGCGATCGGCGGTAATACTTGCGAAGTTACGCCATACCAGCATGCCGCTGCCTATGCGGCGATCATGAACTATGGTGTCTATACTCCGCCTCATACGATCTCTCGCATCGAATTTACCAATGGCAAGTCGCCGATCACGCCGGTCTACAATTCGACTGAAGTCATCTCGGAAGCCGCAGCCTTCTTAACGACCGAGCTGATGTATTCCAATGTTGCCAGCTATGGCGGTTCCTATTCCTTCGTCAAATCCGATGAATATGACGTCTATGGCAAGACCGGTACGACCGACTATGGTTCAACGGCTGTCGATTACGGTATTCCTTCCGGTTCCATTAAGGATGGCTGGCTGGTCGCCGCAACCTCGGAATATACGACTGTCACCTGGGTCGGCTACGAAAAGATCGTCACAGGTCAGCAGTCCTATATCACCAGAGACTACTACTACAACGACAGACCGCAAGGCAAGATCGCTCATCTGATCTTAGAAGCCTGCTATGAATATGGTGAAAACAAACCGGTCAAACTGACAAAACCGGCCGGTGTCACCAGCATCACCCATGTCATCGGCACTTGGCCGTATGCCGCCTTTACCGAAGGCATGGATACTTCCTTAAGAACAACGGGTCTGATCAAGTCCGATTCCGTGAAACTTGTTTCGCTGGCTACGCCAAAGATCGAGAATCTGTCCGATTTCGATATCAAAGTCGATTCAGCATTAACGATCAAATGGGCCGAATATCCCGATAAGAACAAACTCGATACTGCCTCTAGTGTCAAAGATATTTCCCTGAGGAACTCCTCCGGCGAAGTTATTATCGCCGCAACCGGAACATGTCTGTTTGATTACACCAAGCTCTATGGTCCGATCAGATATACCGCCGATGTAACGATCAACGGCAATACGGAGCACATCACAAGTAAAGAAAACAAATACGATATGAATCTGCACGCTTCACCAGGTGATAAGGTCAAAGTCGAAGGATACTACGCATTTGAAAACGGATCCTTCGCCTCAAACAAGATCTCCAAAGAAGCAACAATTACGGCGACTATTCAAATCCCAAGTTCCAACGCCAGCCAGTCTGATGTTGAAAACTGGGCAAGCCGTTACGACTTTGTGACTTACAAGACGGAAATGACCAATGATCCGGCTCTGCTTAACCGCAGGTTCAAAGCTGTCGATCAAAGCGGCAACGAACTATCAGCCGGTCAAAGTATTACCGTCAACAATTCCTCCTTCAAAGTCACAATTACCTACTACGTAGAAAGAGACCATACCTTAAGTATCGTCACTACCTCTTCAAATAATGGAAAGACTTTGAATCTGACAGCCCAGTATGACGAGTATAGCGACTTTAACGAATGGGATTACAACAGCATCGACGGGCTCTCATTCACCGAGAACGGAAGTCAGCTGTCGATCTCTGTTAACGGTACGCCTACCGCTACATCCTTTGTGGTGAAGGCTTCCACCAATTACAAATCGTCCAATATAACGATCTATATCCATACAGCCGAAGACGGTACGGTCACGATTTCTGCCGAATAACAGTTAAAGGTCCGAGCATATCGGACCTTTCTAATTGACTAAAACTTTTATATTCACAACAAAAAAGTGAAGCTTTAAACTTCACTTTTTTTCTTTGACTGATTCAAAACCCTGGATATCGATATCGATTTTCTTGCATTCGATACCCGTCATCAACAGGACTGCTTCATTGATCTCATCCTGGATCTTATTGCACAGCTTAACGATATCGCTGCCCTGTTTGACCCTGATCGAGACGTTCATTTCCGGCTCACCGTTCTTATTGAATTTGCATTCGACGAATTCATTGTCTTTTTTGGCCGGATAGACATTCTTGACATTTGAACAGGCAATGGCGGCAATATCTTTAAAGGCTTTTTCGCTTATCGTATAAGTTCCGATCTCGTTTCTTTTAAGTTCCATAGTTTTTTCCTCAAAAAAGATTATAGCATTCTTCTAAGTCCTTTAGGATATTTATTTTTTAAGATACCATTGCTGCACTTGCCATAGCCCAAAGAGATGCCTTTATATGTTACAAGATAATAATGTGATTCTTCGTTTATTTTCAATTCATTTCCGGAGATAAAAGAATCGTATTCTTTATCATGCAGATCATAGACATATCGGAACTTTCCGATCAGCGTATTGGAACGATACAATGCATGACTTGGTTCAAAGCGTTTCTTGACCACATCGCCCAGATAGATGCCATAGCGCATGATTGAGTTCTTCAGATCCGGCAATGATTTTAACGACAGATAGAAGTGTTCGTTGTATTTATAAAGATAATAATCTTTGATCAAAAGATTTTCTTTAATAAAATCATCAACAAGTTTTTCCTTAACCGTTTTTAAGGGCTTGATCCTCGAGCTTTCCTCTTCACCTTCTTTGATCATAATGGCGAAGAACTGGCCTTCCGTGTCATTCAAAGGTGAAAGCTTTACTGTTCCTTCAATTCTTGAAAACGAAGGCATATCGATCTTTACAAGTTTCATATCGCTGTGTCTTTGTAAGAATGATTCGATCTGATCTTCATCTTCTTCAAAGGCGTAGGTACAGGTCGAATACACCAGAAAGCCGCCTCTGCTCAACATGACATAAGCTTCTTCCAAGAGCTTTTTCTGGATCTGAGCCAGATTTTCGATATTGCTTAAGGAGTAGGTATCAAAGATCTCAGGGAATTTACGGATCATGCCTTCACCTGAACATGGCGCATCCAGGATCACCAGATCGGCGTATCCGCTTAATTGTTCAGATAAAATCGAAGTATCCTTGTTGGTAATGATGACATTATCTAAGCCCAGGCGTTCCAGATTGGAAGTAAGGATGGATGCTCTATCATGGGAAACGTCGTTGGCGATCAGTAAAGCATCTTTATTTACCCTATTTAAGATGTTGATGCTTTTGCCGCCGGGTGCCGCACACATATCGACGATGATATTTATGTTTTTGTCTTTAAAAAAAGAAGTGGTCAAGGATGCGGCGATATCCTGAGGATAGATCAGTCCCAGTTCATAGGCTTTGGTTTTTCCGATATTATCGCTTTCGTAATAATAGTTTTCATTGCTTAAAGGGCTTTTTTTAAGCGGAAAATCGATCAATGATAAGATCTTATCCTTGTTTGCTTTGCTGGTATTCAGAAACAAAGCCTGGGTGGCAGGCTCATTTAATTTTGTTAAAAAAAGATTACTGTCTTCACCAAAATAGGATCTGACTCTTTGTTCAAAAAGTTCCTTCATCGATACCCTTTTCGTTTATATAGATCAATGATCCTGTTTCATAATATTTTTCAGATATGACATGGAAACACTCGTCTTCAACTTTTAACAGATCGGAGTAATAACCCTGCTTTAACATCAGACACTCCGGATCGACAAGCTTAGCTTTAACAAGCCATTTTTCGCCATTTTCCCTGCATTCCCTGACTTCACAGATAAAATGATATGGAAAGCCTAAAAGCTCTTCAGAAAGCCTGAAATCGCCGGAAACGATCGTTTCTTTGATACGTGTCGAGGAGATCTTGGAACCAAGATAGGTCTCTTCATGAATGACGATCGTCTCAAAGTTACCTTTTTCTTTTAAGAGCTCTTCATTGCCTTTGCCATACTGGCCAAAGGAGAAATCATAACCGCAGATCAGTTTTTCGATATTCAGTCTATTGAGATCCTCACTGATAAATCCATCCGCCGGCATATTCATGAATTCTTCCGTAAAAGAAAAGACGATCAGTTTTTCAATGCCAAACTTTTCCGCCAGTTTTAAGCGATAAAAGTCGGGAAAAAGATGAGAGACTTTTGTTTTGGATATCACTTTGATCGGATCAGGCAAAAAACAGATAAGAGCTGCTTTCAAATCATTTAACTTAGCTTCAGCTACGGTCTTTTCGATCAGTTTCTGATGACCACGATGAAAACCATCGAAATAGCCGATGCAGGCAACTGATCTTTCAAGTTTGGGAATAATACCTTTATCGATCCTGATGATCTCTACCATAAGCCTCTAATACAGCGATAGATATCGCCGTCCCTTTCATATATCGCCAAAGCTTCATCACCATCGCAGATGAGGACTCTATCACTCTGACTTTCCAGCTTTATCTTTTTGCCATTTAGGATGTCTTGAATTTCGGAATAATCTACACGATCATAGCGCTTTTCCAGCAGGTCTTTCAGATCATGGGCCTGATAGTTGCCTTCTAAGATCTCCTCAAGTTCATCGCAATCTTGTATCCTGATATCATCGACGGCAGTCCGTTTTAAAGAATAAACCGTGCCGATCAGATCAAGTTTATTCAGGATATCCCTGACCAGGGCTCTGATATAGGTTCCGGAAGAGACAGTACATTTGAAAGTAAAACCGTCTTCATGTATCTGTATAAGTTCGATATCAAATATTTCGATCGTTCTTACCGGCAATTCAACTTCTTCATTGTTTCGCTGATATTCATAAAGTCTTTTGCCATTGACGGAAACCGCACTGGTGAGCGGAACTTCCTGTTGACTTTGGCCAAGAAATGAATTCAGTACATCTTTAAGTCTGTTTTCATCAGGAAGTTTATAATTACTTTTTTCAATGATACTTCCATCGATATCCAAAGTGTCGGTCTTAATGCCTAATAGAACTCTAGTCACATACTCCTTGCGATCGCTTACCAGAAACTGATTGGCTTTGGTCGCTTTGTCAAATAGTACTATCATCACGCCGGTCGCATTAGGATCTAAAGTTCCGGTGTGGCCTATCTTTCTGGTATGCAAAATCTTGCGCAATTTAAAGCAGACATCAAACGACGAGATACCAGCTGGTTTATTGACATAGAGCACATTTTTCATCCTCCCTGATTATATCATGAGATATAATAATCGTATGTCGATGAAAAAACTGCTGGCGCAGGTCAGAAAAGCCGATCAGATGTTCTCACTGATCGATGATAACGATAAGATCGCCATCGGTCTTTCGGGTGGAAAAGATTCCTCCCTTTTGTTGTATACGATGTATCTGTATCGCTTCTTATATCGCAATACCTATCATAAGGATTTCGATCTGGTCGGCATCCATATCGACCTCAATTTCGGAGAAGATGATATAAATCCTTTACTTCAATGGTTTAGCCAATATCCGATAAAGATCCATACGGAAAGCTCGAAGATCGCCGATATTTTAAAACTCAACCTGCATAAAGAAAAGATCGACTGTTCCATATGTTCAACTTTAAAGAAAGGTGCCGTCATCAAAACAGCCAAAGAGCTCGGTTGCAACAAAGTGGCTTTTGCCCACCATGCTGACGATGCGATCGAGACGCTGCTGATGAATATGATCTATGGCGGCCGCATCGCTACCTTTGATCCCAAGATGTATCTGACAAATTCGCAAACGACCTTTATCAGACCATTCTGTCTTTCTTTTGAATCGGAGATCGCCAAGACCTGTAGGCAATTAGAAATACCTGTCATTTCTTCCGGCTGTCCCAATGATGGTTTCACCAAAAGAGAAGACATCAAACAGCTGTTGCATTCGATCTATCACGAATATCCGCAAGCCAAAGAGAACTTCCTTCTTTCTCTTTACAATAAAGACAAAGTCAATCTCTATCTTAAATAGTTATCATAAAAAATTACGGAGTTGCCTCCGTAATTTCTTTTAGTTATTGTTTTCCAGTGCTTTTCTTCTGATCATCTTGCCGATCTCGAAGGCCGGGAAAGTGCTCAAGGCCAGGAAGACACAGATCATCAGTTCGTTGAAGCTAAAGGTTCCCGCTTCGATACCAAAGACATTGGACAGGCCCGGAACATAGATGGCAGATAAGGTGATCGCCACCGTTACGATGACGGCACCAAATAACCACCAGTTGAAGTTCTTGATCATCGAAGCCGAGAAGATCGACTTGGTCTGCGAACGCATATTGATGGCACAGCAGATCTCCGCAAAGTTGACCGTCAGGAATGCCATCGCGATGGCATTGACACAATCCGCTCCACCAAAGAAGCCGGCGATCGTTCCTCTTTCCATCTTTAAGCCGATAAAATATGCAGCCAGTTCGATAATGGAAAGATAGATGCCCTGCCAGACCATATCGATACCCGCACCGTTGGAGAAGATGCCATCGGAAGAATTACGCGGTTTTCTGGTCATGACATCGCCTTCCGCTTTTTCCATACCCAGTGCCAGACCCGGTAAAGAGTCGGTGACCATGTTGATCCAAAGCAGATGGACAGGCGTCAGAAGGGTAAAGTTGAGCAACGAAGCAATAAACATGATGATGACTTCGCAAAGATTGGTCGAAAGCTGGAACTGGATGACTTTACAGACGTTGTCATAGATCTTTCGGCCTTCTTCGACGGCATTGACGATAGTCGCAAAGTTGTCATCCGCCAGAACCATATCCGCAACGGACTTGGTTACATCCGTGCCGGTGATACCCATACCGATACCGATATCGGCCGACTTGATCGAAGGAGCATCGTTGACACCATCGCCAGTCATTGCCGTAACCATGCCTCTGCCCTTCCAGGCGTTGACGATCCTGGTCTTGTGTTCAGGCTGAACACGGGCATAGACCGAATACTTCGTCACGACATCCAGCATCTCTTCATCGGAATACTTATCCAGTTCATGACCTTCAATAGCCTGACTATCATCTTCAATGATACCCAGATCCTTACCGATGGCGATCGCGGTATCTTTGTGGTCACCGGTGATCATGATCGGCGTGATACCCGCTGAACGGCATTCCTTGATCGCATCATAGACCTCTACTCGGCATGGGTCTATCATACCGACGATACCGATAAAGATCAGATCGAATTCCAGATCTTCCGGTTCGACGGAAGCAGGCATAACGTCGTATTTCTTATAAGCAGCACAAAGTACTCTTAAAGCCTTGGAAGCGAATTCCTTGTTTTTGGCCATGATCTCAGCTTTGAGATCATCGCTCATCTTGACAACGCCCTTATCGCTCAGATAACCCGTGCAGCGATCAAGCATGACATCCAAAGCACCCTTGGTATATTGAACAAAACCGTTTCCTTCCGGATGGATAGTCGACATCATCTTACGGTTGGAATCAAATGGTGCCTCACCGACACGCGGATATTTCTCTTTCAGTTCATATTTAGGAAGTGAAAGTGAATTGGCATAGTTGACCAAAGCCGCTTCCGTCGGTTCACCGGTCGAATTCTCTTCACCCGGTTTGATCTCCGCATCGGAACAAAGCGCCATCGCGCTGGCCAAAAGCTTTTTATCACTGGTATATTCATCGACGACCGTCATCTTGTTTTGGGTCAGAGTGCCGGTCTTATCGGAACAGATGATATTGGTACAGCCTAAGGTCTCGACTGCTGTCAGCTTTCTGATCAGGGCCTGACGTTTAGCCATCGCCGAAACACCGATCGAAAGGATGATCGTTACGACGGCCGGCAAACCTTCTGGAATGGCAGCGACCGCCAAAGCGATAGCAGCGATGAAAGTATCCAAAGTAGCTGAACCTAATAGCGATAAGGAGAAATCATCGGAAACGATGACCGTTTCAATGACACCTACCGCAAAGACGATGACACAGATCCAGATGACCAGTTTGGTTAAGAAGGATGACAGTTCCGCCATCTTCTTCTGCAAAGGTGTCAGTTCCTTCTCCGCCAGAGTCAAGGCATCGGCGATCTTGCCCATCTCGGTGTCCATTCCACAGGCCGTAACAACAGCCTTGCCACGGCCATATACGACGGTCGAACCGTTATAAAGCATGTTTCTTCTATCACCTAAGGTGACGTCGTTTTGGCCTTCTTTGCACATCAAGACATCGATGATCTTGTTGACTGGGACGGATTCACCCGTCAAAGCCGCTTCTTCGGATTTCAAAGAATGCGATTCCAGGATTCGGCAGTCCGCCGGAACCGTATCACCGGCTTCATAAATGACGACGTCGCCGACGACGATATCTTCCGATTTGACGACTTTCACATCGCCATCACGCAATACTTTCGAAGTCGAAGCCGTCATCTGCATCAAAGCTTCCATGGCCCCTTCAGCCTTGGATTCCTGGATCAGTGACATGATCGTGTTGATCGTAACGACAGCCATAATAACGATGACATCGGCGAATTCCGAGAGCCTGAAGCCATCCTTCATCTGCAGGACGTTTACTAAGGCCTGAATGGCCGCTGCCACCAGCAGCATGATGATCATCGGGTCGGAGATCGATTCAATAAACTTCTTAATCAGCGGCGTCTTTTCCGTTTCTTTGAGTTTGTTTTTGCCGTTGGTTTCCAGCCTCTTCTGGGCTTCTGCTTCGCTCAGTCCGTTTTCCGTGGTCTGAAACTGCTGCAGTACATCAGCGGCATCCTGTAAATAATACCTGTTGTCCATTATTCCCCTTTCTTCCCTAAAAATAAAACTCATGCTTTGCATGAGCTCATATCTTCCCTCATGCATAACACAAAGTTATACATGAGTCTCGCTTTTTAAGGCAAACCAGGCTTATAGCCGAGATTGTTGGCTTGACACGTATCATCGATACGCTAGCTACTCCCTCATTTACTTTATGATTTTACTATAAAACAGAGCCGGTTTTCAATGGATTTTGGCTTAAACAGCAGCTTATAAGCTAAAATGAAGCTGTGAAAAGAGTTTATCTGGAAATAACGGATGCCTGCAACCTCAACTGCCCTTTCTGTACCTATCAAAAGGGTGATTCTTTCATGTCTTTAATAGATATCGACCACTATACTGATCAGATCAGACCCTTCTGCAGCTATCTTTATCTGCATATCCTGGGTGAACCTTTGCTGCATCCACAGTTTGAAGAAATATTAACATTGCTTGATCGTAAAGATTTTAAGGTGCAATTAGTAACAAATGGAACGTTACTTAATAAATATCCTCATATTCTTGAACATGCATGCCTGCGTAAACTTTCGATCTCCCTTCACAGTATCAGCTACATCAATGTGCCTGATGCCTATTTTATAACCATAGATAAACTTATTGAAGATCCTAAAGATACGACGATCGAACTGCGTTTTTATGAAACGGAAATGATATCCGATCAGTTAAAGGAATATAAAGAAAAGCTGATTAATAAATTCGGTATAGAACAGACAAAAAGAAAGGATTCCTTCAAACTAAAAGATAACGTCTATCTCTACAAAGAAGAACTGTTCGACTGGCCGGACATCTCTGATACAGTCATTTCCTATGAAGGGACATGTCATGGCGGAGTAGACATGCTGGGGATAAATCATAAGGGCGATGTGACGCTTTGCTGCCTGGATCCTTTGGCTTACAACAAGCTCGGTAATCTAAAAAAGGATCATCTCAGTGATATCCTTTCTTCTAAAACATATCTTAACTATTGTGAAGAATTCCGTCAGCACAAAATAAGCTCTGAACTCTGTGCCCGCTGTTCTTACCGTCTGCGTTTCAAGGCATAGGCAGTTTCTAAGATGATCGATGATCTGATCGGCAAAGAGATCTCCGCAAGTTCTTTGTGATCGATCCTGATCCCATCCGTAAACATTTCATCCAAACCATCGTATTTCTGACTTATCAGTAAAGTATATGGCTCAGTAAAACAAACATCAGAAATCTCTCTTTTTCCCCTGCTTACAAAGGGATAAAGATGATGATCGGGATGTTTTTCTTTATATTCATCAAGGTCCTTGAATGAAATGATATCGCAATGAAAGATCGAACCCATCGAAGCTCTGATACAGCGGGGATCGAAGTGATCGATATCGCTGCCTATCAAAGCGATATCATGAAAATCGAAACAGACCGCCGATCTGAGCACTGTTCCCAGTTCCCCGTAATCATTGAAACCGATCAGGCCGACATGAGGCTTGTTTGAAAGCTTTCCAGCATATTTATTGAAGACTCCGATACAATAACAGTTTTCCTTGACGGAAAGTTTCTCGATGCTTCTTTCGTCATAACGATAATGAACATCGTTTTTCTCACATAGTTCGATCAGATAGGAAAACTGCTCATTTCTATGAGCTTTCTCGCTGAGCAAAACTTCGATCATCGCATCACTTTTGTGTTTTAGAGCCTCGATCGTTAGCGATGTGCCCAGACAATAAGATGTGCTGTCGCTTCTTTCATATCTGTTCATATCTCAATATTAACGCGTTTGCGATCCTGATACCATCCAATGCACAGGACATGATACCGCCGCCATAGCCGGCACCTTCGCCCATCGGATAAAGCTCTTTTGTATTGATAGACTGATAGGTTTCATCTCTTTTGATACGGACAGGACATGAGGAACGGGTCTCCGGTCCGACCATGATGCCTTGATCGATAAAACCGGGTATCTTTCGATCGAAATCTTTCAAAGCTTCCTTGACGATCATTAGATCATCCTTTTTAAAGAACTGATTGAAATCATATAAAACGGTTCCTAAAGGATAAGTCGAGTCAAAGATCAAGGGATTAAGATCACCCTTCATGAAGTCGGCGATATTCTGGGATAAAGCTCTATATGACTTTGAATGATCATAGGCCATTCTTTCAATATTCTGCAGATATTCATAGCCATCTGCAAATTCTTCCTTATAGATCTGGATCAGGATGGCTGAATTGGCGATCATAGAATCTCTGGCGGCATAGGACATGCCATTGGTGACGATGGTATTTTTATCAGACATCGCCGGAATGACGATACCGCCCGGACACATACAGAAGGAATAGACGCCTTTTTCGCCCTTGTATCTTAAAAAATACTCATTGGCGCTTTCGACTAAGCCTTTGGTCTGTCTTTGATCGATGAGGCTTTGAAGATGTTCAACTCTAAAGCCGATCGCAATATCCTTCTTTTCAATGAATACACCCTTTTCTTTTAACATCATCACGCTTTGATAAGCACTGTGGCCAATGCCTATAAGCAGATGATCACAGGTGTATTCGCCCTTATTTGTCTTTATGCCATAAATCTTGCGATCTTCATCAAAAAGTATCTCTTCCATCGCTTCTGCAAAATGGAATTCCACCCCTTTTTCGATCAGATGATCGGTGATCTTTTCAATGATCACCCGCACTTCATCGGTACCGATATGGGCATGGTTCTCGTATCTGATCGCCGCATTAGCACCATGTTTGATAAAAATATCGAGGATATAATCGATATATTTGTCTTTGATCCTGGTCGTGAGCTTGGCATCGGAAAAAGTTCCGGCTCCCCCTTCACCAAACTGGACATTGCTTTCTTCGCTTAATATTCCCTTTTTAAAGAAAGTCTCGACATCCTTTTCTCTTTCCTTTATCCTTTTGCCTTTTTCAAAGACCTTTACTTTGAATCCGGCTTGGCATAAGCGATAAGCCGCAAAGATCCCGCTGGGACCATAGCCGGCAACGATACAGGTGGCATTTCTTACTTTGTATGGCGGATCAAGATCTTCCTTCTCGTATAAAGATATGTCTTTGCCAAGATACTTTTCTTCATTATCGATCTCGACTAAAAGCGAGTAAACATAAAAAGGCTGCTTGCGGGCATCAAGCGATCTTTTCTTTATCTGATAGCTTTTTACAGGATGTCTTAATCTTTTCTCCAGGATCTTTTTCAGATCCTTTTCATCCCGGCCAAGCTCAAGTTTGACGTTATTGACCAATAGCATCAATACACGCTTCCATTGGCCTTTTCTTCATTGACCATCGCAAAGAAACGATGCAGATAGTTTTTAAGTGTTTCTTTTAGGATGTATTCATCATCTCTGGCTTTTTCAAAGATATCCAAAAGGCCGGCATAACAGGCGGCGCTGTAAGCTTCGATAAGCAGTTCCCTGATCGTCCTTTGATCAAGATAGGAATATTTCTGATAGATCAAAGAAGAGATCGTTGATTTAAACCAGTCTCTGATGCTGCTGTTTAATTCGCTGTTATGCAGGATGATATTGAATTCGCTGGGTTTATCGTGCGAAAGACTTACTATCTTTTCCACAAATTCATCCAGCATCGCATTGATATCCTTGTTTTCCGTAACGACATCAAAGACTCTGGTCTGTCTTGAGACTCTTTCGATCTTGAGACCGTTAAGCATCTTGGTGATATCATCACCGGTTTGCGCCAGTATCTGTTTATTGAGATCTTCCTTGTTGTCGAAGTAACGATATATATTTCCTACCGTGATGTCGGCTTTGGCGGCGATGGAACGCATCGAAGCTTCTTCATAGCCTTTCTCCAAAAACTCCTGTTTGGCGGCTTCAATGATCGCCTGCCTGACATCATCCTTAAGTTTCTGTGCCATAATTAGTAAACCTCTGTTTATTAAATCAATTATAGCACATAAGAAAAGCAGACTTTACAGCCTGCTTAACCCATGTTATTTTCTTAAACCTAATTTAGCGACCAGCTCTCTGTATCTGTTGACATCTTCTCTCTTGAGATACTCAAGCAGGCTTCTTCTCTTACCGACCATCATCAGCAGACCTCTGTTGGAATGGAAGTCTTTCTTGTTGGACTGCATGTGAACAGTCAGACGGTTGATAGTGGCAGTCAGTAAGGCAACCTGAACTTCAACGGAACCGGTATCGCCTTCAAATCTGGCATAGTCCTTGACGATCTGTGCCTTTTCAGCTTTTGATAACATTTCTTTTCTCCTTTTTCTTACTTACGATCGAAACCGGGTCTAGATCCGGAGATGGTCTAAACTCAGCAACGATGCTTAATCAATATAGCACTTTAATCAGCTGATTTCAAGCATATCAGATATCCATTTTCGAGCCGTCACGACGATACATGTGCGTGAGATCGGCGATCCTTTTCGCCAGTTTGGCATTGATGTCTTCTTTGCGGATACGCCAGCACCAGTTGTTTAAAGTTCCTGGTCTATTGATGGTCGCTTCTTCACCCAGTCCCAGATAATCCTGCATCAAAGCGATGAACAGATAGGCCACCGAAGACATACCGCCTCTGATGAAACCATAGTTGTAACCTTCTTCTTCGTTGAGACCGTAATACTTTATGGCGTATTGCACTTCCTTGGGTTTGGCGTTTTTCATCCAGCCCAGGACCGGCAGATTGTCATGCGTACCGATGTAGCAGATACAGTTTTCTTTCTGATTGTGGGGGCAATGGCTGCTGCTGCCATCCGGGGCTGTACCGAATTCCAGGACCTTCATACCCGGGAAGCCCGATTCCTTTAACAGGATCGCAACTTTCTCATCGATCTGGCCCAGATCCTCGGCGATGAATTCGATATTGTGGAACCAGTCCCGCAAAATGGAAACGAACTCGATACCCGGACCCTTGACCCAGCGGCCGTTCTTGGCCGTCTTTTCCCCATACGGCACGGCCCAGTATTCCGCAAAACCGCGGAAATGGTCGATCCGGATCACATCGAAGAACTTGGAAGCTCCGGCTACTCTATCGATCCACCATTTGTAACCGGTTGTCTTCATGTAGTCCCAGTCATATAAGGGATTGCCCCAGAGCTGACCATCCTTGGAAAAATAATCCGGCGGTACACCCGCAACATCCTTAGGCGTCTTGGTGTTTTCCTTGAGCTGGAACTGTTTGCTATCGGACCAGACATCGGCGGAATCCATGGCTACATAGATAGGCAGATCACCGATGATCTTGATGCCTTTTTCATTGGCATAGCTTTTGAGCTTCTTGAACTGTTTAAAGAACAGATACTGCATGAACTCATAGAAGGAAATATCGTCCTTCAAAAGCTCACTGTATTCCCTGATAGCCTGTTCATCATATGATTTTATCTTTTCATCGGGCCATTCCAGCCAGGAGGCCATCGCAAAATGTTTTTTTAAAGCCATAAACAAGGCATAATCATGCAGCCAGGAAGCATTCTCATTCTTAAACTCGTTTATCTCTTTATTGAATTTGCCCTTGGCATTCTCATACGCTTTGGCTAAAACCTTGTATCTGGTCTCATAGAGAAAACCGTAATCGATGTTTACGGGATCTTTTGGTTTAAGACCCTTTAGATCCTTTTTATCCAGGAGTCCATCTTCGCAAAGCAGATCGAGATCGATGAAATACGGATTGCCCGCAAAGGAAGAGAAAGACTGATATGGCGAATCGCCATAGCTGGTCGGTCCAATGGGCAATACCTGCCAATAGGACTGTCTGGCTTTGACTAAAAAATCGACGAAACGATAGGCTTCCTTACCCAGGGTACCGATTCCGTAATTGGAAGGCAATGATGAAATGGGAAGCAGGATGCCGGCACTTCTAGTTTTGTTCATGTTATCCCCTTTTAAAAACTCTATAATTATTTTAACTTAAATAATAAAATAATAGTAACAATATCGGAGATAAAAACATGATCAAAAAAGTACTTCTCATCCTAACGATTCTTCTGTTAATCTGTTCCTGCAAAGACAATAAAAAAGTCGAAATTGACAATACCGATGATAATTACAGAGTCTTCTATGAGATTTTTGTCGGATCTTTTTCCGACAGCAACAATGACGGTATAGGCGATTTGCGTGGCATCATCAATAGACTGGACTATATGAATGACGGCAACATCAATTCTTCAGATTCGCTGGGCATCCAAGGCATCTGGCTTACGCCGATCTTCTATTCTCCTTCATATCACAAATACGACGTCGTCGATTATTATCGGATAGATCCCTCTTTCGGGACTCAGGAAGATCTTGATGAATTGATCCAAAAATGTCATGAACGGAATATTCTGGTAATCCTGGATCTGGCGATCAATCATACATCGAGCCAGAACGAATGGTTCAAACAGTTTAACTTGGCACATCAGAACAACGACCGGAATAATAAATACTTCGATTATTATACATATGTTAATAGCAATGATTCTTTCTCCGGATCATTCTGTGATCTTGAATACACCGATCAGAAATATGAATGCAACTTTTCCTATGATATGCCTGAACTCAATTTCGACAATGAAAATGTCAGAAATGAGGTTTTGAATATAGCCAAATACTATTTAGACAAAGGAGTAGATGGTTTTCGTTTTGATGCAGCAAAATATATCTATTTAACAGACGGGGAAGCATCCGTTGATTTTTGGAAGTGGTATACGGAAAAGCTGAGAGAGATCAAGGAAGATATCTATCTGGTCGGCGAGGTCTGGAGCGGTGAAGGCGAAATAGCACGTTATCAGACGGAAATGGATTGTTTTGATTTTAAAGCCTCACAGGCTGATGGCATCATAGCTAAAACGGCAAAATCGCAAGACATCAATGCATTTACTTCTTATGTGGTCAATTATCAGCAATCGCTTGCCTCCATCAGCAAGGAAAGAATGCCGATCTTCTTCATCTCAAATCACGATATGGACAGATCTGCAGGTTATCTGAATGCCGCTAATGGACAGGCATATATGGGAGCTAATCTCTATCTTCTTTCACCGGGTTCTCCATTCATATATTACGGCGAAGAAATCGGCATGAAAGGATCCAGAGGCGGATCCAATACCGATGCAAACAGAAGACTTGCGATGTTGTGGGGCGATGACGATACCGTCAAAAATCCGGAAGGAAGTACTTATGAACTGAAAAATCAGATCAACGGTACGATCAAGGATCAGCTGAAAGATAACAACAGTCTGCTAAAACATTATTCCAAACTTATAATGATCAGAAAAAAATATCCGCAAATCGCCAGAGGAGAATATACAATGCTTGATCTTGGTCAGGCTGATCTTGGAGGATTTAAGATCGCATATGAAGAAGAAACTACCTATATCGTGCACAATAATTCCGATCACGAAATAACGATACGATCTGATAATTTTACTCAAATGCTGGAATCTTGCGGATTCTCATCTGCATCATTTAAAAATAACGAGTTAAAAATCGGACCCTATACTTCCGCGATCTTAAAGTAAAGATCAGTCAGTCAAAAGACTCTATCAGCATATTTATGAGTTTTAGTTGAAATTAAATTTAATAACATAATTGACTCGATGCAAATAAACGTGGGCAGATAATTCATTCTGATTCCACGTTTTTAACTGTTTTGTCTTCTAGATCTAGTTCATATTTTTTTCACGATTTTGTTTTGAGTTCAATTAAATGGCTGAATCATTCATCTCTATAAAAAAGAGCTGAATTAATTATGGTAATGTAAACTTTCCTGGATTTGACCCCACAGGTTAAACTATCGTGTGGGTAATCTGAGTCACAGGTTAAACTTCCCTGGATCTGATGGTACAGGTTAAACTTTTGTATGGGCAATATTAAAACCTGATGAAGCATAGAATGCCTTATTGATCCTTGCATCTAAAGCTTCGTACATGAGAAGCCATTCGGACAGATTTGTTTAACGCCTGAACGGTTTCTGCTTTGTTTTTGCATGTTTTATGTATCTCGTTGGTGTTTGTTCAAATGATATAGTGAAAAACCTGTTTATTTGAATGGATCATTCCGCACATCAAAAAAAGAAGGTCCCGGATGGTGGAGATTCACCAGCGGGATCTTCTTTCTTGTTTTGGCGTGTTCTGGTATGTTACCCATATGGAAGTTTACACTCATACCCCGGGAAAGTTTAACCTGGGGTATTCATTTACCCATATGGAAGTTTACATTACCTTAATTATTCAGCCCTATTTTAAGTAAAGTAATATTTCGAATTATCCTTTTACAGCACCAGCCATTCCTTCGACATAGAATCTCTGCATATAGATGAACAGGATCGCGATCGGTATGGATATTACGACCGCACCGGCTGCGAAACAGGTATACCATTGATAGATATACTCTTTCTGCAGCATATTCCACAGACCGATGGCAACGGTGAACTGATCGGAATTCGCCCTACAAACAACTTTTGCAAAAACGAAGTCAACCCATGGAGCGATAAATGAAGTCATGACTGTATATATGACGATCGGTTTTGACAACGGCATCGTGATCCTTGTGAATACCTGCCATTGTGTTGCACCGTCAATGATGGCAGCTTCATCGATCGAACGGGGAATCGTATCGAAGAATCCCTTAGCGATCTGGAAACCAAGGCCTGTACATGCGGAATACACAATGATCAGACCGATACGGATCATCGATCCCTCGGTCAAGCCCATCGCTTTCAAAATGAAATATTGAGCAACCATGGACATGAATCCGGGGAACAAACCAAGGATCATTGCAATGTTCATATATGGCTTACGGAAACCAAAACGCATTCTGGATAGAGAATACGATACAGAAAGTACAAAGAACGTCGAGAAGATGCAAGTGAAGATCGCAATAATAAATGTATTCAGGAACATCTTCGGGAAGTTCAAGACATTTCGGTCTGTAAACAGCTTTATATAGTTGTTGAACGTATAACCCTGAGGCAGGAACGTATTGGTATACGCACCAGGTTCCGCTCTAAAACTCGTCAGAACGATCCAGAAAATCGGTAATACCCAGATAATAGAGAGTATTGCCAACAAGAGGTGTACCAGGAAATTGACAAGTCTCCTGCGGGGACTTAATTTATTCTTAGCTAATTCATTCATCACATGAACGCCTCCTCATTTTTGTAAGAACCGGAGTTACGGTACGTAATAAGTGTAACGATCGTCAGGATAACGAATGTCATAATGCCGATGACTGCGCCAAGGTTGTAGTATTGCTGATCAACTGTCAGCTTATACAGCCATGTAACCAGCAAGTCCGTCTGGCCGGCAGTATCTCCGACATAAGTCGGTCCACCACCTGATAACAGATAAATGACACCAAAGTTATTGATATTTCCGACAAAACTCGAGATCAGATATGGCGTTGTTACGAACAGCATATAAGGTAAAGTGATCTTGAAGAAGATCTTGACCGGTCCTGCACCGTCCATCTTTGCCGCTTCATAAAGTTCAGCAGGAATATTCTGTAAAATACCCGTAATCTGTAACATTGTATATGGAATACCAATCCAGATATTGATAACAATAATCGTTATCCTGGCCCACATTGCGTTTTGCCAGAATGGAAGCGGTGAATCGATCAACCCCAAATTCTGCAAAAGGATGTTAACAGCGCCTGAAGGCTGAAGCATGATGTTCATGATCATTAAGGTGACGAACTGCGGAACAGCAATCGACAGGATAAAGCAGAAACGCCAGAAGGCTTTGCCTTTGGTGTCTTTTCTGTTGATAACCATCGCCAGAATCATACCCAAAATATAGTTCAAGAAGGTAGCGAATATCGCCCAGATAATGGTCCATCCGAGAACATGCCAGAACTGACGGCCGATATTGCCATTCATGTTCAGAACACGGGAAAACTGATGAAGTCCATCCCAATCAAAGAGCATCAGATGCTCATCCTCTTTGGAGTAAGTCGTAAATGCCATTGAGATCATGTAGAACAGCGGTACGATATTGAATACGAGAATACCTAGACAAGGAAGCGTCATCAATGTGATGTGCAGATTCTTGTCAAACAGATTTCTTATATCTTCTTTGATCGTAGGTACATGTCCCTTTTCTTTAAGCTCATTTTCTAACTTATAAGAAAATTTCAGCTGAATTACCCAAAGTACGATGATAGCCGCAATAACAAATAAAGTTACGACTCCCGCCAGCAGAATCTGCTGGGAATTATCACCGGCAGTATATTCGTAGATCTGTTTTGCTTCATTCCAGACTTTTTCCTGTGCTCTTGTACCAAGCGACGGCATCATCGAAAGTGAATGAATACCGATCGTGATCATATAGAAAATGAAAGCGATCTGGATCAACAGAACCAGGCATCCTTTAAATACCTGCTTATGTCCTATCATCCCCAATCCCATTATGATTGCAGACAGCTTAGTGTACAAATCACCATGTTTTAATGAACTAATAACACTTGAACGATTATTATTCATAAATAACCTCCGCTATGTTGCAAGAAACCGCAGTCAGTCAGAAACTGACTGCGGTTTATAATTTTAGAAATTCAGATTATTGAACTGCTGCAGTATTCAATGAAGTATTCAAAGCTTCCGTCTTTTCAGCAGCGTTTGCATGAGTGACGGTTCCGGCAACCAGTTCATCACCCATTGACTGAGCAGGACCCCAGTAGTTGCCCATATCAGACTGTAAAGGCTGAACGATAGATGCATAAGACATCGTATCCATCTTTGCCTTAGCCAGAGCGTTGTCACCAACGTTGATTCCTAAGTCAGTCGGAATGACTTCTCTTGAATCAAAGTGCGCCTGCTGTGCTTCGGTACCGCCAAGATAAGCAGCTAAAGCAACAGCGATTTCCGGATGCTCAGCATATAAAGTGGTCTGCGGGTTGACACCGACAGCCTTAGAACCGGCAAAAGCCTTCATCTGCTTGAGTTCACCGTTAAGAGTATAAGACGGAGAAGCAGCAATACCTAAGTTTTCGCCATATGCATCTTTAGCTTTCTGGTAATCCCAGTCGCCTGAGAAGAATGCGCTGATGTCAGTACCGGTAGAAACATCACCGTTTACAAAGTTGCTGTTTGCAACAAGATCGACAAGGTAATCAGTTACAGCAACAGCCTTGTCACCGGAGAAATCGAATCCGGCAGCAGCATCGCCGCCATCAGGACCGAACAGTGTGCAGCCGTTAGCTACGTAGAAAGCAGCAATGTACCATGAATTGTTAAGCGGGAAAGCTACTTTGCCCTTTTCGAGCATAGCATCCAGAGACTTGATATCTTCTTCCGTGAAGACACTCTTGTCATAGAACATGAACCAGGTATTGCCTGAATATGGAGCACCATAAACAGAACCTTCATAAGTAACTGTATTTACAGTTGTAGCTGAGTTATTTGCCTTGATCGTCTCAACGGTTTTGCCGCCTAATTCGGCAATGGCACCGGCTTTGATCAGATCAGGAATCTGGTCATTGGCATACATGTAAACATCAGCAGCAGCAGCCGGGTCAGTAGTGACATTCGTCTTAGCATCGCCTTCTGAGCAGACACCATAGTTGAAAGTCAATTCCCATTCAGGATGAGCTGCAGCAAACGCTTCACACATCGTCTGTAACCACTTGCCATTTTCTTCAGACTGGTCTTCCTGTGGACCCCATACAGTGACGGTAGCAGCTACTTTTTCATCTGCAGGTGCAGGTTCATTGCCACCGCTTGGTTTGGATGAGCACCCTACCAGCATGGCCATAGCCATTAAAACTGCGAGGCTCAAAGTGATAATCTTTTTGAAACTCATGTAAATAATTTCCTCCTTATAATTCTATGTTTACTGATCAGAGATCAGTCAACAACTTAGATGTATTCCAGGTTTTTTTTGCTCTCTTTGTCAAACATATGCACCACATTTGGAGCGAAAGTGAATCTGATTACTTCGCCAATCTTGGGAGTCTCATCTCCAAGATCAAGCGTAGGAACGATGATGATACTGTCATGACCACCGGCATTCAGATGAAGGTGTACAGAAGAACCCATCATTTCCGAAACATCAACAGCACCTTCGATCATAGCTCCCTCAGTTTCTTTTAAAGAAATATGTTCCGGTCTTGCACCGACAGTAATATCGCATTCCGGCGTATTTCTTTCTCTTAAACGTGCCTGCTTGTCTTCTGTAGGAACGATCTTGGCGCCTAAGACCTCAATTACATATTTATCATCTTCCTTGATGAGCTTTCCGTCATAAAAGTTCATCTGAGGCATACCAATGAATCCGGCTACAAATGTATTAACAGGTTTATTGAATACTTCCTGAGGCGTTCCGATCTGCTGGATCTCTCCGTCTTTCATAATGACGATACGATCGCCGAGTGTCATAGCCTCAGTCTGGTCATGAGTAACGTAAATGAATGTAGAATCGATCCTTTGTCTTAACTTGATGATCTCAGCTCGCATCTGGTTACGAAGCTTAGCGTCAAGATTAGAAAGCGGCTCATCCATAAGAAGAACTTTTGGTTCACGAACGATAGCACGACCGATCGCGACTCTTTGCCTCTGACCACCAGAGAGAGCTTTCGGCTTTCTGTCCAGGTATTCAGTAATACCAAGGATCTCAGCTGCCTCATCGACCTGTTTGTTCATTTGCTCTTTCGGAACTTTGCGGAGTTCCAGCGGGAATTCGAGATTCTGTCTGACAGTCATATGCGGATATAGCGCATAGTTCTGGAAGACCATTGCAATATCTCTGTCTTTTGGTTCGATATCGTTCATCCTGACACCATCGATATAGAGATCGCCTCTGGTGATGTCTTCCAAGCCGGCAACCATTCTTAGAGTTGTCGATTTGCCACAGCCCGAAGGACCGACGAAAACAATGAATTCTTTATCAGCGATCTCAAGATTGAAATCATCGACAGCGACGACGCCTTCTTCCGTAACCTTAAGATTGTTTCTCTTCTTGTTCGGATCTTCGCCTCTCTTCCTTCTTCTTTCCTGAACAGCGGCATTAGGATAAATTTTCTGAATATGTTGTAAACTAATTGTGGCCATGATATCCCCCTTTTCCAGAAATTGCATCTCACAATTATTTTTTATATACTAAGCTCTTCTTTTATTATATTACTTTTTTTTCACACAGAAAACACATAATTAATATTATTACTTCAAAAAATTGACCAGGATATGATTGAGGATTTCGAGATTATTTACAGAGATCCTGTCCTGTGCAATTTTAAAACTGTTTAAATCAGCTGATATGATCTCCTCATATCTTTCTAAAAAATCAGTCTGATACCTCTGATTGAATTCATTGATATCAAGGCCGTATATGGTTCTTAGTGACATCATTATGTGTTCAAATTCTTCATCTTCCTTGCTCAGAATGATATCCTCGTCTGTGTTTGAATAAGAAGATATATACTTTTCAATTGATGATGTATTTGTATATCTATGATTTCCGATCTTTGATGAAGCTCCGGCTGAAACACCTAAAAAGTCCTCATATTCCCAGTATCCCAGATTATGTTTTGATTGAAAATCATTTCTGCAGTAATTTGATACTTCGTAATGGATATAGCCATTTTCGGTAAGCTTTTTCTCGATCAGTTCATACATATCCGCTTCGATATCTTCATCTAAACTTCTTATGCCTTTTTTTCCGAAAACGGAATTCTCTTCGATCGTCAATGAATACAAAGAGATATGCGGTACGTCAAGTTCCAGGATATCATCGATGGTTTTATTCAAAATATCCATATCCTGGCCAGGCAAGGAATACATCAGATCGACGGAAATATTGTTAAAATCGTTATTCTTAAGCAGTTCAATCTTTTCTTTAACTTCATTAAAACTGTGTCTGCGACCCAAATATTTAAGAATTTCATCGTTTGAACTCTGAACACCCATCGATATCCGATTGATGCCATATTCTTTAAATAAAGATATTTTATCTTCACTTAGTGATTCGGGATTTACTTCGATCGTGTATTCGATAACATTATTCGCAAAAGGTTTTATCAGCTTTAAAAGTTTTTCAAGCTGAATATAAGACAAAACGGTGGGCGTACCCCCACCGATGTAGATCGTTTCATATTGATCGTGACACTTATCCTCTATCTCTTTTTGTAACCTTTTCAGCCATCTGTTTGCAAGCTTTTCATCGTAGACGCGGTGACAGAAATCACAGTAATAACAGATGGATGCACAAAACGGCACATGGAGATAGAGGTGTTTAATTCTTGTCGTCATCCAAAGCCAGTACAGCCATGAAAGCTTCCTGCGGTATTTCGACACTGCCGACCGCTTTCATGCGCTTCTTGCCCTCTTTCTGCTTCTCTAAGAGCTTTTTCTTACGGGAGATATCGCCGCCATAGCACTTGGCCAAAACATCCTTGCGTAAGGATTTGATATTGGTCCTGGCCAGAACTTTATTACCGATAGCCGCCTGAATGGGGATCTCAAACTGCTGCTTGGGCAGGATCTCCTTTAGTTTGACCGTGATCGCCTGACCTCTTTTATACGCAAAATCACGATGGACGATGATACTCAGGGCATCGATAACTTCGCCATTGATCAGGATATCCATTTTAACCAGATTTGAACGGCGATAGCCGATCAGCTCATAGTCCAAAGAGGCATAACCCCTGGAAACCGATTTTAATCTGTCAAAGTATTCAAAAATGATCTCGCTTAAAGGCATCTCATAGACCAGCTGATTGCGATTGTCATCGATATAGATCATATCTTTATAGACACCTCTTTTATCCTGTGACAGCTGCATGATCGGCCCGATATATTCATTAGGTACCATGATCGAAGCTTCCACATAAGGCTCTTCGATATAATCGATGACATTAAGTTCCGGCATTAAAGAGGGATTGTCGATATATTTGACGCTGCCATCGGTCAAAGTGACCTTATAGATGACCGAAGGAGCCGTAGCGATCAGATTGAGATTGTATTCTCTTTCCAGTCTTTCCTGCACAACTTCCATATGAAGCAGACCCAAAAAGCCCAAACGGAAACCAAAACCTAAAGCTTTGGATGATTCGGCCTCAAAAGTAAGGCTAGAATCGTTCAACTGCAATTTCTCCAAAGCGTCTCTTAGATCGTTATATTTATTGTTATCGGTAGGATACATGCCGCAATAGACCATCGGATTCATCTTGCGATAACCGGGCAAAGCCTTTTCACAAGGCCGGTTGTTTAAAGTTATCGTATCGCCGATATGGATGTCCTGTATCGATTTGATCGAAGCGCAAAGATATCCGACTTCCCCGGCCGCTAAAGAATCCCTTTTGATCTCATTAGGTGTTTTGACGCCGACTTCGGTAACTTCATAGACCGTATCCGCCTGCATGAATCTGATCTGATCACCGACCTTCACCCGACCGTCTCTGACACAGATGAAAACCACGACACCGCGATAGGAATCATAATAGGAATCAAAGACCAGAGCCTTTAATGGTTCATTTTCATCACCACTGGGAGCCGGCAGATATTTGACGATGCCTTCAAGGACATCTTCAACATTTAGTCCCGTCTTAGCCGAGATACAGGGGGCATTTGAACAGTCCAGGCCGATGATATCTTCGATCTCCTTCTTGGTCCTTTCGATATCAGCCGAAGGCAGATCGATCTTGTTTATGACCGGTAAGATCTCCAGATCGTTATCCAAAGCCAGATAGGTGTTGGCCAAAGTCTGAGCTTCAATGCCCTGTGAGGCATCGACGACCAGGATGGCTCCATCACAAGCCGCTAAAGAACGTGATACTTCATAAGTGAAGTCGACATGACCCGGTGTATCGATCAAATGAAAGATATATTCCTGGCCATCTTTCGCTTTATAGGAAAGCTGCACGACATTGAGTTTGATCGTGATGCCCCTTTCCCTTTCCAGTTCCAGAGAATCCAGGATCTGGTCCTGCATCTCCCTTTTGGATACCGTATCGGTCAATTCCAAAATGCGGTCGGCTAAAGTCGACTTGCCATGGTCGATATGGGCGATGATGGAAAAATTGCGGATATTCCTCTTATTCAAGTTTGCCACCTTTCAGGTTTCGGCCTGCGCCATTGAAAAATGAACGGGCATCCATCGAATTCTTGCCTTCCGGCTTGATCTGATAGACTTTGATAAAACCATCTCTGCAGTCCAGACGCAGATAGTCTTTTTCCAGACCTTTAAAGATACCGGGATCACAATCCTCGGCCTGTTCAAAAAAGACCTTTTCCATTTTATATTTTTTGCCATTCATAATGAAATAAGCACCGGGATTATCTAAAAGTCCTCTGATGTGATCGTAGACCTTTCTGGTCTCATCATCAAACAAAACATGTTCGATCTCTTTATCCAGATTGTAGGCGTAGGTCGCTTCCTCTTCGTTTTGCGGTGTGCTTGACACTTCGCCCACAAAGATTTTCGGTAATAATTCCAGAAGCATTTCCAAAGCCAGATCGGACAGTTTGGCAAACATCGTCGCGTTGCTGTCATCGATCATGATGGGAATGGCTCTAGACATCAGTAATTCCCCGGCATCCATCTTCTTAGCCATGTATTGAATGGAAATACCCGTATAGTCTTCGCCATTGATGATAGCCCGCTGTATCGGCGCCCCACCCCGATATTTGGGGAGTAAAGAGCCATGGGCATTGATACATCTGTATTTGGGATAATCAAGGATCTTAGAAGGAATGAATTGGCCGTAGGCGGCCGTGATGATCAGATCCGGTTCATATTTCAAAACATCTTCATATTCATCTTTGATCTTAACCGGTGTCAAAACATCGATCCCAAGTTCCAAGGCGGTTTTTTTGACATCCGAAGGCTTTAGTTCACGTTTGCGTCCGACTTCCTTGTCGGGCTGGGTAACGACCGCTGCGATGTTGTAACCGGCTTCAAAAAGGCCTTTCAGAATATTGGAGGCAAAGGCCGGCGTACCCATGAAAACGATCTTTTCGGCAAATTTACTCATAACATTAATATTATACTGTATTTATTGCATTTTCCAGGTGATTTGCTTATAATAAGAAAGCGTAAAAAATCAAAGTAAGGAGGATATATGGCAAATATTAAGTCTCAAAAGAAGAGAGCACTGACCAACGCCAAGGCTAACAGAAAGAACAGTTCTGAAAAGTCCCAGCTCAAGACGGCGATGAAAAAAGTCAACGCTGCCGTTGCAGCCAACGACAAAGAAGCTGCTGTCAAAGCTTTCAACCAGGCCAACGCTCTTCTGGATAAAGCCGCTACCAGCCGTTTAAAACATAAAAACTATGTTGCCAGACAAAAAGCTCGTTTAGCAAAAGCTGTCGCCAACTTAGGTTAATCATCAAAAAATCAGCATCGCAAGATGCTTTTTTTATGCCTTTACAAAAAGAAAAGCGGACAATTGTCCGCTAGATCTTTTCGATATGCCAGATGTCGTTGGCGTACTCTTCGATCGTGCGATCGGATGAGAAGTAAGCCGACTTGGCAATGTTGATCAGACACTTCTTAGCCCATTCATGTTTGTCTTCCAGCAGCTCATAGACTTTTTCATGAGCCTTGCAATAGGCATCGAAATCGGCCAAGACCATATATTCGTCGTTGCGCCATCTGAATTCTTCGATGATCTCTTTGAAATCATCAGGTTTATTGCTCCAGGTACCGTCAGAGAATGAATCAATTATCCTCTTTAACAGCGGATTGTTCTGATAGAAGCTGTAGGCATCATAGCCGTCTCTCTTGGCGTGTTTGACTTCATCTTCCGTCATACCGAAGATGACGCAATTGTCTTTGCCTACCAGGTCCAGGATCTCGACATTGGCGCCATCCAAAGTACCAAGGGTCAAAGTACCGTTCATCATGAACTTCATATTGCCTGTACCGGAAGCTTCCTTGCCGGCGGTCGAGATCTGTTCCGAGATATCGGAAGCAGCCATCAGTTTTTCGGATACGGTCACTCTGTAATTCGGAATAAAGACAACGTTGATGAACTTGTTGACCTGCGGGTCGTTGTTGACCTTTTCGGCAACACAGTTGATCAGCTTGATGACCTTCTTGGCGAACTTGTAGGCACTGGCGGCCTTGGCTCCAAACAGGAAAGTCGTCTTAGGCATCGTGAAATCGGGATCGTCCTTGATCTTATAGTACAAAGAGATGACATACATGATGTCCATCAGCTGTCGCTTGTAGGCGTGAAGACGCTTAGCGATGGAATCGAAGATCGAATCGGGATCGATATCGATATCATGATTCTTCTTGACCCAGTCGGCCAGCTGCTGCTTCTTGATGGACTTGACCGCCAGGAATTCCTCCTGCAGCTGTCGGTTATCGACATGGTCCATCAGATCGGCGATCTTCGTAAAATCGTGACGGAATTCCGGACCGATGTATTTTTCGATCAGCGAAGTAAGTTCCGGATTGGCATAGAAAAGCCAGCGTCTTGGCGTGATGCCGTTGGTCTTGTTGTTGAACTTGTAAGGATAGATATCATAGAAATCCCTGAAGGTATCGTTTCTGATGATGTTGGAATGGATCTTGGCCACACCATTAACTGAGAAGGAACCGACGATCGAAAGGTATGCCATACGCACATTGCCTTCATGAATGATACAGACCGAATCAATGAAATTGTGCTTCTTGCCCATCGCGATCAGTTCCCGCTTGAATTGCGAATCGATCTCTTCGATGATCAGATAGATACGTGGCAAAAGCTTTCTGATATAATCGACCGGCCATTTTTCCAATGCTTCCTGCATGACCGTGTGATTGGTATAGGCAAAAGTATGGGTGACTATCTCCCAGGCCTTGGCCCAGGGGATGTGATAGGAATCCATCAGGATCCTCATCAGTTCCGGGATCGCTAAAGCCGGATGGGTATCATTCAACTGAATGACGACTTTATCGGCGAAGTTATCCAGAGTGCCATAGATCTTAAGATGGTCGTTGATAATGGATTGCAAGCCGGCAGCCACGAAGAAATATTCCTGCTTGATACGCAGATACTTGCCCTCTTCGGTCGTATCATCCGGATACAGGTTCAGACAGATGTCTTCCACATCGGAAAGATACTTGCGATAGTCTCTTCCTGCCGGTAAATCATCGGAAGGTTCGGCGTTCCACATACGTAATGTATTGGCGATGGAATTGCCCGAACCGATGATAGGCATATCATAAGGAACCGCCAGAACATGTTCCGTGTCTTTGCGATGGAACTCCAGTTCCCCATTGGCATCTCGAGTGATATCGACATAGCCGTAGAAACGCACATCGACCGTCTTATCGGCTTTTCTGACTTCCCAGGGGTTCTCGATCCTGAGCCACTGGTCAGGAACTTCGACCTGTTCGTTGTTTTCGATCAGCTGTTTGAACAGACCGTTCTTGTATCTGATCGTATTGCCTGAACCCGGGTATTGCAAAGTCGCCAGTGAATCCAGGAAACAGGCTGCCAGACGGCCTAAACCGCCGTTACCTAATCCGGCATCAGTCTCGATGTCTTCGATATCGTTGATATCGATATTCAGATCCGCCAGACCTTCTTTGACCACGTCATAGATGCCCAAAGACATCAGGTTGTTTCGCATCATTCTGCCGAGCAGAAATTCCAGCGAAAAATAATAGATCTGTTTCTTGTGATTGGATCTGACGGAGTATTTGGTCTCCCGCCAGTCTTCCAGCATGTAGGTCTTGACCATTTCCGACAAGACCACATACTTTTCTATCATGCCTGTCTCAGAAAGGTCTTTTCCGTAATGGATATGGGCGAAATAATCGAAGTATTCAATGAAACTTTCCTTATTCTGAAACGCCTCGTTACGGTAGTTTTTAAATCTAGTAGTCATATAAATAACCTCACAGCCATCAATTATACAATAATCTTTTCGATTTCTTTGATTTTTTCTTCATATTCGGCTTTCTTAGCCCTTTTATTGATGATTTTCAGCTTCTCCAGCTGATCTTCAAGATAGGCAAGAAAGACTTCATCCCTTCTTTGAAGCAAGATCGGACCGTATTTGATCTCCATTTCCGAGTAAGGCTCATGCAGATCGGCCGAAAATCTGATCACCTGATAGTAGAAATCGTCATATACCACCTTCTCGTCTTCGATCGTATACATTTGTTCACTTATGTATCTTCTTAAAAGATCCACATCGGTATTGGATTGTACGAGAAAATACTGATATCTTTCCACTTCACAGCTATCCAGAATGTGTTTTATCGTATGATAGCCCATCCCGGCGATCACAACGATGTCCACATCATCTTCCGCCTTGGCCAGCCCATCAGAAAAGACAGGAATGACCTTGCCTTCAAGTCCTCTTTTATGAACAGTTTCGATGACATTGTTTAAAGGACCTTCAGCGATCTCTCCGGCATAGACCTTGTCGCAAATGCCGTTTTCCACTAAAAAAGAAGGCAGTAAAGCGTGGTCGGAGCCCACGTCAAATACCACCTTTTTGCGCTCTATCATCATGGCTATCTGTAAGAGTCGAGCGGAGATCATTATTTCCTGTCTTCCAAAAACTCCTTCAGACGCTTGCTCTTGGTTGGATTCTTCAGTTTACGTAAAGCTTTGGCCTCGATCTGTCTGATCCTTTCACGGGTGACATCGAATTCCTTACCCACTTCTTCCAAAGTTCTGGTCCTTCCATCTTCCAGACCAAAACGCAGACGGATGACCTTCTCTTCTCTGTCAGTCAAAGTCGACAGGATCAGATCGATCTCATCCTTTAAAAGTTCATTGTTGGCATACTGGTCGGGAGACAAGGCATCCTTGTCTTCGATGAAATCGCCTAAATGCGAATCATCTTCTTCACCAATCGGCGTCTCCAAAGATACCGGATCCAAAGCGATCTTCTGGATCTCTCTGACCTTTTCCGCCGTCATGCCCATGCCCATCTTTTCAGCGATCTCTTCCGCCGAAGGATCACGGCCCAGTTCCTGGACCAGCTGACGCTGAATCCTGGTCATCTTATTGATGGTCTCGACCATGTGGACCGGAATACGGATGGTCCTGGCCTGATCGGCGATGGCTCTGGTGATGGCCTGTCTGATCCACCAGGTCGCATAAGTCGAGAACTTGAAACCTTTGGTGTAGTCGAACTTGTCGACTGCCTTGATCAGACCCATATTTCCTTCCTGGATGAGATCCAGGAACAGCATGCCTCTGCCGGTATATTTCTTGGCGATAGCTACGACCAGACGCAGGTTGGCACTGATCAGTTCGTTCTTGGCATCCAAACCATCCTGAACAAGTCTAGGATCATCGGGATTTGACAGACCGTTTTCGATCCTCTTGGCGATCAGCACTTCTTCTTCCGCCTTCAACAAAGGAACTCTGCCGATCTCCTTGAGATACATTTTGACCGGATCGTTGACCTTGGTATAGGTCGAAGCCTGTTCGTAGTTGATGACGATATTCTTCTCGGAATCCATTTCCTCTTCTTCGTCATCGTTTTCACTAGCCAGATAATCGTCGTCATCCATATCCTCTTGGGAATCGGATTCGTCGATCAGATCGATATTGACGCTGTTTAACCAGTCATAGAAAAGATCGATCTCATCATCAGTCATCTCAAAACGATCCAGAGCGTTGACCACATCGGACTGGACGATGTCGACACCCTGTTTATTCAATTCGACCAGATCGTTTTTAAGATCTTCGATATCGTTGTATTTCTTCTTCAGACCAAGAGATGACTTCTTGACCTTCTTGGCCGCTCTGATGGCCTTGCCGTCTGAGCCGATGACTTCCTTGATGCTTTCGGTATTTTCTTTGGCAACTTGATCTTCACTCTGTTTCTTAGTGGACTTGCGGGAAGTCTTCTTGACAGATTCGTTTTCGTTTTCCAAAAGTTCCGTATTTTCTTTTGCCTTTTTTGCCATCACTTACCCCCTAATTCTCTGATCAGTTTCTCGTATTCACGCAGATATTCATTGGCCTGCTCGGGATCGACGGTCGAGATCTTCGAGATCTTGTTTTTGAGATCGTCCATCTTGCGGTACTTTATCTCCAGTTTGACCTTATCGATAGCTCCGATCAGACTTTTTTCATCATATTCATCCGGCAATGTCTCCAGTAACGCCAGTGAAGTGATCAAGTCTTTGATCGCCGCATCTTCACTTTCATCGTAGATCCTGGAAAGCGAACACTTGTCATGTTTGCGGTAATCATCGATTATCAGCATTGCCAGCTTCTGATCATTCTCATCCAATAAACAGCCAAGCTGTCTTTGATAGATGTCCAAAGCCTTCTTGGACAAAGCGATCTGAGAAATGATCAGATATTCGGCTTTGGTCAGTCCATCTATCGAAAAACTGACATCGGCCGTCTTTCTATTATAACCTATTTTAGTATCGTTTGAAGCGGCTCTTTTACGAATTTTGGTCAATTCATAGAGCTCATTGAAATAATTCTCTCTATCATATTCATCAGGCAACTTTTCGATCAGTGAAGACATGACGATCGTCATCTTTTTGCGGTCATCATAATTCTCCAGATTGTACTGTTTGCGATAGAACTTGAAGGCATAATCGATGAAGCTGATCTGTTTGGCTTCCAGGTCTCTTAAGGCATTCTTACCGTACTGATTGATGATCTCATCCGGATCGAGTTGAGTATCATTGTCGACGACATAAACTTCCATGCCTTTATTCAACAAAAGCTCACCGATCTTCAGATTAGCCGCCTGTCCGGCTCTATCGCCGTCATATGATAAGACAACTTTACGATTTAAGGATCTTAAAAGTTCCAGCTGATTGGCTGTACAGGCCGTACCTAAAGTTGCCACCACATTCTCCTTGCCGGCTCGATAGTAAGCGATGACGTCCATAACACCCTCACAGACTAAGACATAGCCTGCCTTGCGGCTGGCCCCGAAAGCCCGGTGATAATTATAGAGATGATCGCCTTTGGTGTAGATGATGTTGTCGGCAGAATTGATGTATTTTGATGAGGAAAAACCTTTGTAGTCTCTGGCCGTAAAAGCGATGGGATTGCCATCCTTGTCGTGGATCGGAAAGATGACGCGGTTATAAAAGACATCAGCCATTCCGCTTTCCAGCATGCGGCAGACCCCGGCTTTGATCATATCCTCGTCTTTGAAATTGTGATTTTTAAGATATTCGTAGATCTTGTTTCCTTCCGGATCAAGGCCAACATTGAAATATTCGATGACTTCCTTTTCCATTCCCCTGTCATTTAAATAGGTCATGGCCTCTTCACCCAGCTTTGAAGCACTGAGCAGGTAATTGCAATATGAGATCATCGTACCTAAAAGATCATAATAAGGCTGAAAGCGGGAAACTTTTTTGACCGGCTGATCGATTTCAATAGGTTTTCCGATCAAGGCTGCCACTTCGGCTACCGCTTCCGGGAAAGAGATCTTCTTATAGTTGGAAACGAAGCTGAAGACATTGCCGCCATTGCCGCAGACGAAACACTTGTAGATCTGCTTATCCTGCGAAATGGAAAGCGAGGGATCGTGGTCATCATGAAAAGGACAAAGTGCGGAATAGCCCTTGCCCTTTTTGATCAGTGGGATGTAGTGCCCTATCACCATGGCGATATCGGCGCTGTTTCTTATATCATTGATTACTTCTTCGGTAAGTCTCATTAAAATTCGATACGTTGTTTGATATAGTCTTTTAATTCAGCGATCTTTACGCGGCTTTGTTCCATGCTGTCGCGATCTCTGACTGTCACACAGCCGTCATTTTCCGAATCAAAATCATAGGTGATGCAGAAAGGTGTGCCGATCGCATCGTTTCTTCTGTAACGCTTGCCGATCGAACCAGCTTCATCGTATTCGCAATGAAATTCCTTGGCTAAATCATTGAACAAGGCCGTAGCCGGTTCAGACAACTTCTTGGAAAGCGGACAGATGCAGGCTTTGACCGGAGCCAATGCCGGATGCAGATGCATAACGATCCTTTCATCGTTATCTCCGACCTTCTCCTTGTCATAAGCATCGCAGCAGACCATCAAAAACAGTCTTTCCACGCCGACTGACGGTTCGACGCAATACGGGATATACTTCTCATTGGTCTCCGGATCAAGATAGTTGAGTTCCTTGCCGGAGTATTGGGAATGCTGCTTGAGGTCGTAGTCAGTACGATCCGCAATGCCCCAGACCTCGCCCCAGTCGGTAAACGGGAAGGCATATTCGATATCGCTAGTGCCTTTGGAATAGAAAGACAGCTCTTCAGGATCATGAGCTCTGATCCTCAGTTTTTCTTCATTGATACCTAACTTCTTGACAAAGCTGTAGCAGTAATCGACCCAGTATTTATACCAGTCCAGATCCGTGCCTGGCTTGCAGAAGAATTCCAGTTCCATCTGTTCAAATTCTCTGATCCGGAAGATGAAGTTGCCCGGCGTGATCTCATTACGGAAAGATTTGCCGATTTGGCCGATGCCAAACGGGATCTTCTTCCTGGAAGTTCTGGCGACATTGTTGAAGTTGACGAAGATACCTTGAGCCGTTTCAGGTCTGAGATATACTACCGATTTGGCGTCTTCCAAGGTACCAATGAAAGTCTTAAACATCAGATTGAAGGGTCGGGCGTTAGTGAAGTTGTGCTTGCCGCAGACCGGACAGACGACATTGTTGTCTTCGATCATCTTATCCATCTCTTCCGGAGTCTTGCCTTCAGCGGAAAGTCCGGTCGCTTCCGCGATCAGATTGTCGGCTCTGAAACGGCTCTTGCACTCCTTGCAATCGACCATCGAATCCGAGAAGCCCTTTAAATGTCCCGAAGCTTCCCAGGTCCTGGTATTCATCAGGATGGCTGAATCGATACCGACGTTGTATGGCGATCTTTCAATGAATTCCCGCCACCAGAGATCCTTGATATTCTTCTTGAGCCAGGAACCCAGGATACCGAAATCCCAGGAATTGGAAAGGCCGCCGTAGATCTCGGAACCCTGATAGACGAAGCCCGAGCTCTTTAAATGTGAAACTATTTCTTCAAAACTGTATTTATTTTCCATGATCCACCTCTATAGATTGCTGCTGATATATCTTGCCACATAGACACCGCTGGCCGAAGCGTGCGACAGTGAGTGCGTGACCCCTGAACAGTCGCCGATGACGAAGAGATTCTTATGCAAAGTCTCCAGATTCTCATCGACTTCCAGTTCCATGTTGTAGAATTTGACCTCGACGCCATATAGTAACGTCTCGTCATTGGCTGTGCCCGGAGCGATCTTATCCAAAGCGTAGATCATCTCGATGATGTCATCGAGGATACGCTTGGGAATGACCAGTGATAAGTCACCGGGCGTCGCTTTAAGAGTCGGCGTGATGAAGGAGTGTTCGATCTTGTCGACCGTCGAACGTTTGCCTCTGATCAGGTCACCGAAACGCTGGACGATGACACCACCGCCTAGCATATTGGACAGCTTGGCGATCGATTCGCCATAGCCGTTGGAATCCTTGAAAGGTTCCGTGAAGTGTTTCGATACCAGCAGGGCGAAATTGGTATTCTCCGTCTGCTTTTCGGGATCCTCATAGCTGTGGCCATTGACAGTGATGATGCCGTTGGTATTCTCATTGACCACCAGACCTTTGGGGTTCATACAGAAGGTCCTGACTCTGTCCTGATATTTGGAAGTTCTAAAGACGATCTTTCCTTCATATAATTCATCGGTGATGTGATTGAAGACTTCACAGGGTAATTCCACTCTCACACCGATATCGACGCGGTTGGAAATGGTCGGGATGGCAAGATCTTTGCAGACCTGTTCCATCCATTTGGAACCCGATCTACCGGCCGAAATGACACAATACTTGGCAGCGAAATCCTCTTCATTGGTGACACAGACATAGCCCTCATCATTTTTATCGACTCTGATGACCTCCGTATTGAAGAAGATATCCACCTTGTCTTTAAGATAATCGTAGATCTGACCCAAGACCTCATAGTTGATATCCGTACCCAGATGTCTGACCTTGGCATCCAGCAGATGCAGGCCGTTTCTGATACAGTCGGTCTTGATCCGGGATGAAGCCGTGGTATACAGCTTTGTGTCTCCGGCTCCGAATTCCTGGTTGATCTCATCGACGTAATGCATCAGATCCAAAGCCTTTTTCTTGCCGATATGTTCATATAAGGTTCCGCCGAAGTCGTTGGTGATATTGTATTTGCCATCCGAAAAAGCTCCGGCTCCGCCAAAACCGCACATGATCGAACAGGTCTTGCAGTTGATGCACTTGGTTATCTTTTCTCCATCGATCGGACACTTCCTTTTTTCCAAAGGATGGCCGTATTCGATGATCGCTACTTTAAGTTCGGGAGCCTTCTTGGAGAGTTCATAGGCCGTAAAGATACCGCCCGGCCCTGCTCCGACGATGCAAACATCATATTTTTTCATAAATCTACCTTTTTCCATCACTATTATATAGTATTGAATGATCAAAAATATTGAAAAATGAACTTTGTTTTGATTTATAATTATTCCGTTAGGGGGTACTCATTATGTCAAGACTGACAGGAACCGTTTCAAGAGGCATACGCTGCCCGATCATCAAGGAAGGCGACGATCTTATCACTATCGTCACCGACGCGGTCATCAATGCAGCTGCCGGAGATAAGTTTGAACTTCACGACAGAGATGTCGTCGCTATCACCGAATCCATCGTCGGCCGTGCACAAGGCAACTATTGCACGGTGGATGATATCGCCACCGACGTCAGAAACAAACTGGGCGGTGAAGATATCGGCGTCATATTTCCGATCACTTCCCGGAACCGTTTCTCCGTCTTACTGACAGGCATTGCCAAAGGTGCCAAGAAGATCTACCTGATGCTGTCATATCCGTCTGATGAAGTCGGAAATGCCTTCTTAACTTACGATGAACTCGATGCCAAAGGCGTCAATCCCTTCTCCGATGTCTTAAATGAAGAACAGTTCACGAAACTCTTTGGTGAACCGGTCCATGAATTCACCGGTGTCAACTATGTCAAATACTATCGCCAGCTGATCAACGATGCCGGCTGCGATTGCGAGATCATCTTTGCCAACCAGGCCAAGACGATACTCAACTATACCAACAATGTCTTAGCCTGCGATATCCATACCCGCATGCGTTCCAAGAGGATCTTAAAGGATCTGGGAGCCAACGTCTATGGGCTTGACGATATCATGACCGCACCGGTCAACGGTTCAGGCTACAACGAAAGATACGGTCTGCTTGGTTCCAACAAGGCCACCGATGATAAAGTCAAACTCTTCCCCAGAGATGCACAGGATCTCGTGGAAGACATTCAGAAAGTCTTCCTGGAAAGAACCGGCAAGCATATGGAAGTCATGGTCTACGGCGATGGCGCCTTCAAGGATCCCCAGGGCAAGATCTGGGAACTGGCCGATCCGGTCGTTTCTCCCTTCTTTACTGAAGGTTTGAAAGGCACACCGAATGAAGTCAAGATCAAATATCTGGCCGATAACGATTTCTCAGAACTCAAGGGTGAAGAACTTAAGGAAGCCATCAAGGAATCCATCAAAGCCAAAGATGCCAACCTGGTCGGCAAGATGGTCTCCGAAGGTACGACACCCAGACAGCTGACCGACCTCATCGGTTCACTTTGTGACCTGACCTCCGGTTCCGGTGATAAAGGAACTCCGGTCGTATTGGTCCAGGGCTACTTCGACAACTATACCAACGAATAATGAAAGGCGCATACATATCGCGCCTTTTCTTTTATCCTAATATTGCCGCATCATTGCTGAACTCTTCACCGCTGGCCTTTTCGAATCTTTCCAGCAGCGATTCAACGGTCAGCTTTTTCTTTTCCTCGCCCTTGATATCCAGGATGATCTTGCCATTGTTGAGCATCAGCAACCTGTTACCGTGGTTGATCGCATCACGCATGTTGTGAGTGACCATGAAAGTAGTCAGCTGCGACTTGGAGACGATCTTTTCCGTCACTTCCAGCACCTTGGTCGCCGTTTTGGGATCCAAAGCGGCCGTATGTTCGTCCAGCAAAAGCAGTTTAGGTCTTTGCAAGGTGGCCATGATCAAAGTCAAAGCCTGTCTTTGACCGCCGGAGAGCAATCCAACTTTAGTTGATAATCTGTCTTCCAGACCCAGATCGAATTCCTTTAGCAGGGTCTTGAAAGTTTCCCTTTCGGCATTGTCGATACCCTGAGCCAGACCTCTTTTACGGCCACGGCGATGCGCCAGAGCCAGGTTTTCTTCGATCCACATATCGGCAGCCGTACCCATCATCGGATCCTGGAAGACCCTTCCGATGTATCTGGCTCTTTTATCTTCCGAAAGTTTGGTGACATCGACATCGTCGATCGTGATCCTTCCTTCATCGACCAGCCAGACCCCGGCGATCGCATTCAATAATGTGGACTTGCCGGCGCCGTTGGAACCGATGACGGTGACAAATTCCCCGTCTTCCAGAACCAGGTCGACACCGTTTAAAGCCACCTTTTCATTTATCGTTCCGGGGTTGAACGTCTTTTTAAGATTTTCCAGCTTAAGCATCATTCATTCCCCTTTCTAAGATTCGGGATAGCCAGGCACAACATGACGATAATGGCCGTCGCAAGTTTCAGGTCGTTGGAATCGACTCTTAACCATAAAACGATGATCATGATCAGATAGTAGACGATACCGCCGATTATGACAAAGATCAGACGGGTATAGAACGAACAGCCTTTGGGGAAGATGATCTCGGATAAGACTTCACCGATGATGATGGCCGCCAGACCGATGACGATCGCTCCGCGTCCCATATTGATATCCGCAAAACCCTGATATTGGGCCATCAAACCGCCGGCCATGGCCACTAAGCCGTTGCCTAAGGCAAAACCGATGACTTTCATGTTGTTGACGTTGATGCCCTGAGCTAATGCCATATGTTCGTTATTGCCCGTTGCACGGATCGCACAGCCCTGTTCCGTACCGAAGTACCAGTACATGGCTACGATCAGAAAGATCGTAAAGCCCAAACCGACAGCGATGGCCATCGGGATATTGCGCATCGTGATGAAGACATTATTCTTGGATGGCGAACAGGAGACATTGGCCACCATACCCATGATGTGCAGATTGATCGAATACAAGCCAAACTGGACCAGGATACCCGAAAGGATAGCCGGGATCTTGAGTTTGGTATGGATCAGACCCGTGCAGATGCCTACGACGATACCGGTGAAAAAGGAGATCAGGACAGCCAGCCAGGGATTGACACCCGAGGTTATAAGCATGACGGCGATCGCCCCACCAGTGGCAAAAGAGCCATCCACGGTAAGGTCTGACTCTTTTAAAACTCTGAATGTGATATAGATCCCCAGAGCCATAAGGCCCCAGATGATCCCCTGAGCGACACCGCCGGGGATCCGGGATATGAGATTGGAAAGTGTGATCATATGATAAATATACTACACTTTGCAATTATTCGATAGGTTCGAAATCTTCAGGTACACTTACACCCAGCAGATCACAGACTTCCGGATTGAACTTCTTGACCGGATCCGGGAAGTATTCGATCGGCATTTCTTCGATCTTGGCTTCACCTTTTAAGATCTTGACTGCCATCTCACCGGTAAGACAACCCAGATCGTAGTAGTTGATCGTCAAAGTGGCGACACCGCAAAGTGAACAGATACCTTCTTCACCGGCGATAACCGGAACCTTCTTGTCCAAGACGACATTGGCGATCGTTTCGGAACAGCTGGCGGCCTGATTGTCGGTCGGGATGTAGATGACATCGACCTGACTGCAAAGATCTTCGGTCACCATGGCGATATCGTTGGAATCGGTGAAAGAAGAAGCGATGACACTGATGCCCTTCTCTTCCAGACACTTGGTCACGACATCGACCTGGTACTTGGAGTTGGCTTCGGAAGAACAGAAGATGATACCGACCGTCTTGGTTTCTGGGAAAAGATCAAGGATCATCTGAGCCTGCTGATCAAGCGGAGCCAGATCGCTGGTACCGGAAACGTTGGTGCCTACCAGGCCATTGAAGTTTTCAATACCTAAGGCGACACCGTATTCGGTTACGGAAGTACCTAAAATAGGAATATCAGCTGTAGCGGATTCCGCTGCCTGCAAAGCCGGAGTGGCGTTGGCCATGATCAGATCGACTTCATCATTTAAGAAACCCTGAACGATCGTTGAACAGTTGGCTGAATCACCGGAAGCATTCAGCACATTGATATCGGCATCCGGGAAAGCTGCCTTTACGGTTTCATAGAAACCTTCCGTCGCGGCATCAAGAGCCGCGTGCTGGACCAGCTGGACAACACCGATCTTGATTGTGTCGGTTTCAGTTGTCTCTTCTTCACCCGAAGAATCTGCCGGTGCGGAACTGCAGCCGGCCAGCGTCAATACGCACATAATAGCGAGCAATACAAGCAATAATTTTTTCATAACATTCTCTCCTTAAAACAAAAAGCGTCCTAATCAAGGACGCTATAGCGTGTTACCACCTTTTTTCATCAATACATTACTGTATGGATCTCATCAGCCACTAACATGGCCTTGACCTGTAACGGGATCACCCGGAATGGCCTACTTGGTTCAGCCACCCAACTCGGTAATGTATTCTCGTTCGACTCTCACAGCTGTTTGCACCAACCACAGCCTCTCTTCAATGCCTCATCGCCGATACTGTTTACTTCAAAGTTTGTAACTTGCCTTTATTTTATGAAAGCGTTGTAAAAAAGTCAATAACATTTTTTCAACTTTTTTCTGTAAATATTTTCATTAATTCTTATCGGCAAATACTTCATTTCCTAATGAGGCCAGAATGATCAAAACAGCACCGATGATCCCCGAAACCCCTATCCTCTCTTTGAAAACGATAGCACCGATCACGACATTCAAAACCGGTTCCAAATAACCAAGGATGGCGATACTTTGAGCTGACAAAACATCGATCGAAGAAAAATAACAGATATAGGCCACACCTGTATGCAGAAAACCTAAAACCAATACCAGGATCGTCGATATAAGATCGAAATGATCCGGGAGAGATCTTTGAAGTATCACATAAGGCAAAACGATACACATGGAAGAAAGCAGCTGGATGATCGTCTTTTCCAAAGCGTCGATATCTCTAAGTTTGCGATTGCATAATACCAGTATCACAAAACCCAAAGCCGCCAAGGAACCGTAGATCACGCATCTTCTATTGATAGCCTCGTTATTGCCGAAGATCCCTATCAAAAGTAACATCCCCACTAAAGCCATAATGATGCAGATGATCTGTTTAAGATTGATCTTCTCCTTGTAAACTAAAGCGGAGATGACGACCACGATGATCGGTGCCATGTAGTTGCATAGAGATGAAATGGCGATGCCATAGCGATAGCCGGCAAACAGAAAGACCCAGTTGAAGCCCAAAGCCGCTCCGGAAATAAACAGCAGCTTAAAATTCTTTCGTATTGCTTCCCTGTCTATCTCCTGCCTTCTTTCTTTTAATACCAGCAGGATAAACAGCGAACCGAAAAGTCCTCTACACAGGACAACGAATTCACTGGAATAGCTGATGAAATGTAAAAAGAAACCGATCGTTCCGTAAAGAGTCAGGGCAAACAGGTATCTTAAAGTAGCCGAACTTTTCATAAATTATCAATACTATAACACTTTTAGACCTGCCCAACGGTTCAAATGCACTAAACAGAATTGCGATATGTTAGAATTATCAGGTAAGAAAGAGAGCTATTGAAGATGAATATTGAAGATAAATTGACAGATGCGATCGGCCAGGTAGTCAAGGAAGTCTATGGGCTGGAACCTGATGCAGGCACGATCATGGTCGAAATACCGAAAGATAATTCCAAAGGCGATTATTCCACCAATATCGCCATGCGTTTAAGCAAGTTTCTGAAATGCCCGCCGCAAAAGATCGCCGGCGAGCTGAAACAAGGCCTTTTGGAAAAAGTTGCCGACATTCAGGATATCGAAGTAGCCGGACCCGGTTTTATCAACTTCTGGATGAAAAAAGATGCGATGGCCAACGTCATCAACACGGTGATCAAAGCCGGTGATGCTTACGGTCATTCCGATGCCGGCAAAGGCCTAAAAGTATTGGAGGAATACGTTTCCGCCAACCCGACGGGTCCTTTGCACTGTGGCCATGCCCGAGGTGCCTGCTGGGGCGATTCCGTCGCCAGAATCTTGAATGCGGCAGGATATGAATGTACCAGAGAATACTATATCAACGATGCCGGGGCACAGATGATGAATCTGGGCAAGTCGCTGCTTGGCCGTTACAGAGAACTCTTCAATCTGGATTTCACTTTACCGGAAGATGGCTATCACGGACCGGATGTCATCGAGATCGCCAAACAGATCAAAGAGGAATACGGCGACAAATATCTCAAGATGGATGAACAGGAAGCCATCCTGGAATTAAAACAGTTAGGCAAGCAGCTGGAACTTGACAGGATCAGAGCCGATCTGGCCTACTATGGCTGTGACTTCGATTCCTGGATCTCCGAACAATGGATCACCGACCAGGGTTTGGTCGAAAAGGCCGTCGAAAAGATGGATCAGATGGGCCTGCTTTATGAAAAAGACGGCGCGATCTGGTTTGAAGCGACCAAGTATGGCGACGATAAAGATCGGGTCTTGAAGAAATCCGACGGTTATTATACTTATATGACCCCGGATATCGCCAACCACATTTACAAGTATGAGCGCGGTTATGAACTGCTGGTCAACATCTGGGGTGCCGATCATCATGGCTATATCCCTCGTATGAAGGCAGCCATGGAAGCCTTAGGCTATCCAAGAGACAATCTGCAGGTCGATATCTGCCAGATGGTCAGAATGGTCGAAAACGGCCAGGAAGTCAAGATGTCCAAGCGGACCGGCAACGCCATAACCTTAAGAGAACTGTGCGATGATATCGGTGTGGACTGTGCCAGATATTTCTTCCTTTCCAAGGCTTTGGATACCCATCTGGACTTCGATCTGACCTTAGCCAGGACCAGATCCAACGACAATCCGGTCTATTACGCTCAATACGCCTATGCCAGGATCTGTTCGGTCTTAAGACAGGCTCAAAATCCTTATGAATTAAAGGAAAGCTATAATCTGCTCAGCAATCCCAAAGAGATCGACTTATTAAAGCACATCAACACCTTTACCGATGTCGTAGCGGAAGCGGCTTACACCAGAAGTCCCAACAAGATCTGCAACTACATCCAGAAGCTGGCTACTTACTTCCATTCCTTCTACGGTGCCTGCAAGATCAACGATATTAACGCTCCGGAATTATCCAATGAACGTCTCTGTCTTTCGGAAGCGACACGTATCACGCTTAAAAACGCCTTGAATCTTCTGGGTGTCAGTGCTCCGGAAGTGATGGCTAAAGAAGAAGAAGAATAAACCAAAAAATAGAGGTCAATCCTCTATTTTTTGTAGTCATATTCAAACAGATCGACGATGATATCACCCGTATCTTCGTAGTAGACGCTAAGCTCACCAATATGTTCAAAGCCGGCTTTTTCATACATCTTAAAGGCTCTCTTATTGCCCTTTACCACATCAAGATGGATGGCTTTGACTTTGGATCTTAAATCTTCCTTGATGAAATTAAGCATTTTTAATGATAAGCCCCTGCCCCTGTATTCTGGCGCAACTCCAAATAAATGCAGGACCGCAATCTGATCGTCAGCGAGTTTCAGCTTCCAATCGCCGGCTTTGTATGCTTCATCTTCTTTTAAACAGACGGCTATGGCACAAACGATCTTTTCATCGATCAAGCCCAGATAAAAGATGTCTTCTTCAATGTGCCTTTTCAGATCTTCCATGCTTGGATAGACGTCTTTTGTCCAGCCGGCTCCATATTCATCAAAAGGCTGCTGATCAATCACTTCAGCATAGAATTCATAGAGATCGTCTAGATCGTTTGGATTTGCTGTTCTTATTTTCATTATTCTTGATTATATTCCCATAAAAAGAAAAAGTCTCACACAAGACTTCTTAATTCTCTGCAAGGATATTGTCATCTTCATCAGTATTATCGAGTTTTGTTAAAGTCGCTTTAATTGCCCCAAGACAGTGTATCTTTACCACGCGGTTACTGTCGATTTGTGATACTTCCTGCAGTCTTTCGATATAAGGCATCACATATTCCGGCCTGCGTTTGCCCAGAACTCTGAAGATCTCCGGTGCCTCCATTCGGACTTTCTCATTCTTGTCGTACAAAAGCCTTTCAAATACCGACAATTGTTCCTTGTATAGCTCTGGATTATTTATCGCTATATTTTCCGAAGCCCAGATAAAACTCAAGCGGACTGTCTCTTCTTTATCTTCCGCAAACCTAAACAAATCTTTCCAGCAGGTTTCGATCAGATGATAATCGCCTCGCCCAATCCTGCCGATCGCATTGATAGCTCTTGAACGCAAAGGCGGTTCCGAACTGTTTAAAAATGTAGCGATAAGAGGTACAACTTCTTCGATTTTCAAAGGATACTTGAGTCCCATCTCGCCTAGCAGCCAAAGTGCTTTGGCTTGAATTTTAAGGGAATTATCTGAGAGAAGAGTTGAAACATAGGGAATGCTTTCTTCCCATCTATCTTTATCACGTGTCAGTATCCCAAGTTCTTTATAAAGATCGGCTTCGTTCATCTATCTCCCTCACCAATTAAAATCAACGTATCAAAAACTATTGAGCATTTGAATGCCGATATTATCGGGATATGCTTATGATGCCAGCGCAATACGACACCTTTGTAAATGATATATTTGGATAATTACTTTTAAGTTCTTCCGCCACGCAATATACTTCTTCATCATCCCATTCTTCTCCGGCTTTTGATCTGCATTTTTCAAGCTCTTTCCGGGTCTTAAAGGCCACATCCCCTATCAGAATCTGGCCTCCCTCATTGAGATGTTCAAGAAGCCTATTTATCAAATCGATTTTTTGCGTATCGTTAAGATGATGGATCGAATATGTCGCCACGATAAAATCATAGGTAAGATTATCTAAAGGATCAAGAAGTCCTTGTGCGAAATCACCCTGATATAATTTCGCATCCGGCATTTTTTCAGACGCAAGTTCGATCATCCTGGAAGAAAAATCCTGTCCGTATATCGTACAGCCTTGTTCATAGAGTTTTTTCGCAAGAGTGCCCGTTCCAAAACCCAGATCAAGCACTATCGCCTTTTCTTTTTTTATGATGATATTAAAAATACCGCCTAAAACATCCTTGTATCCGGCAAAGGGATAGGTGTTATCTTCTTGTGATAAGCCGACATCTTCATCATAATCATCAGCCCATAAATCAAAATCTTCTTTGTTAAACATATTTTTCTCTTTCTTATTTCATTATAGAGAATTAATCATTCTTATTTCTTTTTAAAACATCATTTAAGTGTGAAGTGTTAAGTAAATGGAATGAGTATAAGAAAACGCCCATCTAAAGGCGTTTCTTACTTAGTGGCGTCCATGGAGAGACTCGAACTCCCGACCGTCCGCTTAGAAGGCGGATGCTCTATCCAACTGAGCTACATGGACAGCATAAGTATATTATCATTTTTAGGAAACAAATTCAACGACAGCAATTGAAAAATCGGCGGCTTAGTGTTATTCTATATAAGCGATGTGCCTATAGCTCAACTGGATAGAGTGTTTGGCTACGAACCAAAAGGTTGCGAGTTCAAGTCTTGCTAGGCACGCCACTAGAAAAATACCGCGGAAAGTTCCGCGGTTTTCTTTTACAGCTGATCCAGCATCTGCGCAGGATTATCCGCTGCCTTGACATTGGACAAGGCTTTGACGATGATACCCTTTTCATCGATCAGATAAGTGCTGCGCACGATACCCATATACTTTTTGCCGTAATTGGTCTTTTCCTTCCAGACATCGTAGGCCTGTATGACTTCCAGTCCTTCATCCGAAAGTAAAGTAAACGGCAGGCCGTACTTTTCTTCAAACTTCTTGTGTGAAGCAACCGAGTCCTTGGAGACACCCAGGACGACGGCATCCTTTTCCCTGAACTGGGGATAAAGTTCCGCAAAGCCGCAGGCCTGTTTGGTGCAGCCGCTGGTCATGTCCTTGGGATAGAAGTACAAGATGATTTTCTGTCCCTTGAATTCCTTAAGTGTGCGTGTGACACCGTTTTGATCTTTCAATTCAAAATCCGGTGCTTTTGTTCCGATCTCTAACATAATTTTCCTCCTAGAAGCCAAAACGGCCTAATACCGAATTCAATACATCAACTAAAGATTTAAGCTTTTCGATCGTGCCATCCGAAACATCATCGATCAGAGAGTTGATCTTATCGGAAGTCCCCTGCAGTTGCGAAGTTAGTTCGTTGACCTTGTCGACCATCTGCTTATATGCTTTATACATCTCGACGATCTTGGGCACATAGATGTAACAGAGTACGACAAAGGCTAAACCGATCAATCCATAGAAAGCGTATTTCAGATAACGCAGTTTATCCTGCCGTCTTTTCTCAGCCACCAGTTCCATCAGCAGTTCATGATCGCTCATTTCTTCGATATTCTTCATTATCTCTCCTTATCTAAAGCTTCTTACCCAGTTTAACAGAGAATCACGGTAGACGTTTTCTCTGACATCGTTTATCATTCTATCGTTTAAAGGCCCGTTAGCTGCCATCTTAGAAAGTATTTCCGCCTGCAGCTCTTCGATACTCATTTCTTCGTAGGGCTTGTCAGGGCTGGCTTTTTGCGGTCTGAAGTCATCCTTTTCTTTCTTTTCCTGCTGAATGATGATACGGACAGGTTCATAGTCTGTCCTGTCAGCACCTTCAGGCACCCAGATCTCCCCGGAATGCCCCGGTATCGAAAACCGCAGATGCCCGTCAGCCGTCTGGACTTTCTTCCCGCTTAGACAGCCTTTATAATCTACTCCCATCATCAGATCGAAATACGCTTCATCATCGCTGTTATTGACCGCGATTATCACATCGCCTCGGGCAAAGGCGTATTGAGTAGTGGTCAAAGATAACTCTCGATAATCGCCATATGACAAAGCTTTTTCCTGATTGCGGATCTTACATAAGGCTTTGATCAGTTTATAACACTCGTTTTCCTGATCTTTGAATTCATTAAGATCAAGAGCCGGTCTTAAAGATGCATCGGAATAGCGCTGTTTCTTGCCTTCAATGCCAAACTCCGAACCGTAATAGATCGAAGGAATACCCGGTAACGTAAACAACAGTACATTTACCGGAAAATAATCGGCCTTGTTTTTAAGGATCGAAGAGATCCTTTCCACATCGTGGTTGTCGAGAAAGTTGTATAAATATTTGAGATTATTTTGAAGGAGCCTGTTGACGCTATGGGCGATCTCAAAGTAATTGTGATCGTTATGACCCGAATAAAAGCCCTTATATAAGCCATAAGAGGTCACACTGTGCAACATCTCATCATTGACCCAGCGGCTGTATTCACCATGCAAGACTTCACCCATCAGCCAGAAGTCTTCTTTTACTTCATTGCTGAGATTTCTTAGTCCCTTAAGGAAATCAAAATTTAAGACATCGGCTGCATCAAGTCTGAGTCCATCGATATCGAATTCGTTTACCCAGAACCTGACCACATCATAGAGATAGTTTTTTACTTCATCGTTATATAGATTGAGTTTAGGCAATATGTCATAACCGCCCCAGGCCTCATAGGAAAAACCGTCATTATGGTTATTGTTTCCATTCAGATCCACATTGACATACCAGTAAAGATAAGGGCTGTTTTCTCTATTTGCCTTGATATCCTGAAAAGCGAAGAAATCCCTTCCCGTATGATTAAAGACGGCATCAAAGATGACGCGGATGCCCTTTTCATGGCAATATGAAACAAATCTTTTGAGATCTTCGTTGTCACCCAACCTGCTGTCGAGTCTATAGTAATCGCTGGTCTCATAGCCATGGCCGACCGATTCGAATAAAGGCCCGATATATAAGGCATTAAAACCGGTTGCGGCAATGTGATCGATCCAGGGATAGAGATCATTCAGACGATGATCACTAAGCTTATAAGTGTTTCTTTTTGGCGCCCCCAGCAATCCCAGCGGATAGATATGATAAAAGATCGCCTCTTCATACCAGGCCATTGTCCAAGCTCCTTGATTTTTGCAAATAATCTAAATATCCCATATGCATCTATTATACTGCAGAAGTACCAGATCCATTGAAACTAAGGCATCCCTTTTCAATAATAAAAAATCATCCAGATATTGCATCTGAACGATTTCAAATCAGATTTTTAAATGATTACTCCGCGTACCTCGAGATCAGACAGACGATGTGTGCATCGAGGCTAACCTCCACCGGATAATCCAACGGAACTTCATCGACATAGATCGCCAATAAGACACCGTCCGGATAATCCTTGTAGCTGGTCGGAACGATATCGTAATTCATGAAGCAGCGGCCAAACAGATATTTGTGCATATCGTATTCGGCGTGTTCATAATCGCCTTCATGGGTGACGTGCTGATAGATCGTATCGAACGATTCCAGGATGGCTTTACCGGAAGAATCACTGGCGACCTGATAGTTGATGATATCGCCCTTGTTTTTCTTGCCGTTGTCATTGGAAACGATGGTACCTTTTGAATAAGTCGAATCGACTTCAGTTCTGGTTCCGACATACAGGCCATGGGATGAGAGGAACTTCAGCAGTTCGTCTTCACTCTTTCCTTCAAAGTTAGGTACGGAGATGCTGGTATCTTCCGGTCCCGTTGATACGACATAAGTGACGGTATCGCCGGAGCTGTAACGGCCGTAGTTGTAGGAAATGACTCGGCCGGAAGAGACGGTGTTGGAAGCGGATGTCTTCTTATTGCCTTTCAGTTCCAGCATCGACAGGTAGTTTAAGAAGTCGGCTTCTTTGGAGCCTTCATAGCCCTGTTCGACCTTGGCCGGGCCTCTTGAAAGGCCATACTTGAATTCTTCGCCTTCGACGTAGACACCGTTGCCGTGAGTTACGATGTAGCCCTTTTCAACGCTTGAAGAATAAGCGTCACGGCCATCGATATGCTTAGGTGTCAGATTGAGTTTCTTGGCTGCCGCGATAAAATCGGCTTCCGAGATCGCGAAATATTCATTAGGTTTGACAGTGATCGCATTGATGCAGACACCGTAGTTAAAGATCTCATCTTTTTCGTAAATACCTGAACCATGCCAGACGATATCGCCGAAATTGATATCGGCATTGTAGGAATCACGGCTGGTATTGTGGTTAGGCGTAAGACCCAGTTCCTTGGCTTTAGCCTCAAACTGAGCGACAGTCAGACCGATATAGTCGCCGAATTTGACTTCGATGCTGACATTGGTCGGCTCAGCCGGACCCGTGGAGATGACGAAGGTCATCGGTGTCGATTTGGTTACACCGGTATAGGGTTCGAAGCGGATAATGTGGTTCTTTTCGACCGTATCGCTGGCTTCATAGTTGAATGTCAGGCTCTTGAGACCTACGGCATCAGCCCAAACTTCGATATCCGCCTTGGTCACTTCGTCGGTGATATAAGGCATCGTGATCTCTTTCTCGTTGCCCGAGGCGACTTTGAAAGAGATGTTCTCCTTGAGCTTGCTGCCGGCCTTGATCGACTGTTCGACGACGATATCGGCTTCGACATCGTCAACATCTTCGTATGTCACTTCACAGGCATATTCATCATCCAGCGTGGCACACCACTCGTAGACCTTGGAAACGTCTTTGCCGACGAATTCTTCAACGATCGTGGCGGTCTTCTTTTCTGCTGAACAGGCTGCAAGCATCAATATGCTTAAGATCAGAATTATAAGTTTTTTCATATACATAAACCTCACCATAAAAAATTATAACAAAAGGTTCTCCCTGATAAATATCGAAAATCGCAAACCCTGATAAATATCGAAAATCGCAAAATTTTCTTTTCAGGCCAAAGAGAACCCTTTTATTCCTGTAAATTTTTAAAATGAAGATATGCTTTTTATCTAAAGCACATAGTCACTGATGCAGTCATACCAGTGAACACACTCTTCCCCATTGACGATCAGCTTTTCGTTATCTTTCAGCTTTCCTTCATCAACAGACTCGAATCCGTCAAACAGCCAGCGCTGATTCTTTTTGTTGAAGCGTCTCCATAAGACCGTGCGTCCGTTTCGGTCAACGTACTGTTCAGAAACCGTAAACTCATCATAGGTACACACATCCATCAGGCAAACAGTATCAAAGCTGCGGCCATTGATCGTAACTTCGTATCTGCCTACAACGTCCATGACTTCCTTGTTTCCTTCGGTAGTGACGACATTAGCTTTCCTTTGGATGAGGCCTTTTTGTTTCAAGTGAGTCTCATTGCCGATATTCTCAGGACCAAAACCCCAGTTGTTCAAAAAATCATCGCCATCCAGGAATGTATAGTATTTCTGTATACCGTCTTCCTCATGAGATTCCGCCAGATAGCGGCAATGGCTGTCCGTGAGCTGAGCGATGAAATTCCTCTTGAACTGTTTTTTGTCATAGGACTCGATCGCTTCGACTTTGACACCTTGCAATCCATGGACTTCAGCCTTACCCTCACATTTCATCTCATAGGTCTCGGAGATCTTTCTTTCCGGAAAGTCGTAGATAGCCCAGTTTATCTTGTTTCCTTCCTTCGGAATCAGAAACCAGCCCATCAGTTCTTCCCATAAAGTATCAAAAGGTTTCTCATTTTTATAAGTTATCGTATATTCCGGCATGATCTCAGGCATTTTCTTATTCATAAGTTCCTCCTTCGGATATCTTTCTTTGAAGTGTTTCTTGGCATAGTGCAATCGGCTTTTGATCGTCCCTACAGGAAGTTTCAGTCGATCGGAAATCTCTTTCAATGACAGTTCATCCCAGTAGTACAGATAAAGGATCTGGCGATCGGATACAGATAGTAAACGTAAAGTCTCTTTTACCGTCTCATTCACACTTCGATGGATCGATACCGTCGGAATATAATCCTCCAGCGGTACACTCAGCTCTTTGGCCTTGTTTCGATAATAGTCGTTTACCTTGTTGCGGGCGATCGATAAGATCCAGGCTTTAAAGGCTTCTTCATCTTTTAAGGACCCGAATTTCTCGTAGGCCTGCAGATAGATCTCCTGCAGCAGATCATCTCTGTCGGATGCCAAAGAAACCTTGTATTTAACAAAAGCCTCAACGTTGTTTCGATACCTATCCAGCAATTCTTCAAAGCACATATCAGATATCCTTCACCTATATAGACGTCAAAGGAATGAAAAAGGTTCAATATTATTTACAATTTGTTGTAAGAATCCATCTCAATTCGTATTGATATTTTCTTTTGTGACATTAAGATGGCCGATCGCAAACAGGATCGAAGAACCTACTAGTAGCCAATGTCTTAAAAGCAGACTGCTTAGAAAGAAGATACAGGCTGAAACTATCGCCAACATGATTGCCCTTTTACCTGTCTTTTCTTTCATATACATTACATATACAAAAAATAGGCAAAAAGAAGTATTCCATTGCCAGTCAGATAGATCAAAAACTCTTCGACGCTGGAAAAACCGAATTTGCCCACACTCAAAGGAAACCACATCAAAACGATACACGCATACCTGCCGATCTGTTCGATCAGATTCATGAGTCTGGTGCAACGATTCTTTTCATCTTTATTGCGAAACGCATAAATGACATTCGGTATCAGCATCACCATCACAATGATCGCACCAAACAGGTTGATCCAGCCAAAGCGCATCATAATTTCCTTTTCTTTTTTGCCGGAAGCTCGTCATACATTGCTTCGATCAGTTCTTTTAAAAAGAAACGGTCTTCCACGTTGTTGACCACCAGCATTTCCCTGGCGCCGGTATATGGGAGCTGTTTCTCGACGTCGGGCATCATCTTCAAAGCGGACTTTGTTTCTTTAAGCAGAAAACGATCATCGTAGATACCACCGATGATCTTGTCGCGATAGTAGATGGTGAATTCACCCATCATGGGACGATAGCTTATTTCATCCAGTTCAGATAGCTGTTCCAGGATGAAATCCAGAAATTCTTTGTTAGACGGCATAGTAGACCTCCAAAAGGATATTATTTGTATCGATCACAAATAAATGCAGGTTTAGTTTCTATCTAGCCGATAATACCTGAAATTCTCATCTTCCCGTATGAACGTAAAACCGACTTTCTCCAGAACATGCTGACTGCGGCTGTTGGACTTGATCGTATCGGCATAGAGAGTCGGGATGTCCATTTCATTGAATACATAGTCAACAACAAGTTTTTCCGCCTGGCTTCCGATGCCGCAATCCTTGTATTTTTCATTCTTCAAGGTGATGCCCATCGTTGCGCAAATATGCGGTTGAATATTCTTGATGATGATCTCACCAACTATTTCATCTTCATACATGATCGATAGTGGTATGCGCTTGAGATCCTTTTGTCTTTGAATATACCGGTCAACTTTTTCTTCATTGTATTCATAATGAACGTACTTCTGCCCAGGTAGATACAGATCAGGATCGTTTTCGTATTCCTTAAAATACGAATGATACATCTCATCTCTGGTAGGAAGAAGCCTGATTTTATTTATATCGACTTGCATATTTGATCCTCATTGAAATAATTAAATGAAGTTTTTAAATCAATCCAAAAGCCTTTTCGACCAGCTCCAGGGTCTCTTCAATACTTCGGTTTTCATCTCTCAGGATTACCTGGAAGCCGGAATTGAGAAAACGATCATAGTTTTCCTGCGAATTGATCAGTGTCAGGCCTTGTCGATAATTGTCCATCGCCCTTTCAGGATCCGGTTCTTCCATTATCAGCCGATAGAGGAACTGTTTCTCTCTATCCGGCCTTTCAAAAAAGCGGCGTACGGATATCTGCGGATCCGCCAGCATGATCAGCACATGTTTCTTATCGGCAATATTTTTCAATGTTTCAATGGAAATGTTCGTATCGACAAAGACCGGTTTTTCCTGATCTTTAAGACCTTCCAGGATCCTTAGTTCCAGGATCTCGCATTCCTTGGATACGCCATCCATCCAGGTTTTATACTCCTGTGGAGTCCTTCTGATGAAATCGTGCCAATCCACAAGATCACGCGTATAAGTCAGACAAGGAAATTCATTCTTATTCAGTTCAGACAAAAGACAGTCATGGTAGTTTTCTTCGCAAAGGATACCATCATACTTTTCCGAAAGCAGCTTCAGCATCGTCGATTTGCCCGCATATGCCGTTCCGGTAATAAAATACATATTTTCAAATTTCATTTTTAAATTCTCTATTTCAAAAGTTTAAATAATAAAAAAAAGAAAAAGCTATCGATGATAGAGACTGCACACGGTTTCTATATGATCGGTAAACGGGAACATATCGACCGGCTGTATCATCTTCACATCATAATATCTGTTTAAAAACTGCAGATCTCTTTTTAATGTCACAGGATTGCAGGAAACATAAACAACTTTGGCAGGTGCCATTTCTATAAGACTCTTAAGAAAACGCTGGTCACTGCCTGCACGAGGCGGATCCATGATCAATACATCGATATGCGTCTTTCTTTTTGCCAGATCATCCATATATTTTCCGGCATCTTCCAGAATAAACTGCGCATTTTCGATCTGATTGAGTTTCATGTTAAGCTTGGCATCTTTGACAGCCGAAGCATTTGATTCAACTCCAAAGACCTTTTTAGCTGAATTTGCCGCCACCAGGCCGATAGTTCCCGTCCCGCAATACGCATCGATCAGTGTCTCGTTTCCGGTTAAAGCTGCCGCTTTGATCGCAGTTTCATATAAGACACTCGTCTGAAACCTGTTGACCTGGTAGAAAGAAGAGGCTGAGATCCTGAAACTCAGTCCACATAATTCATCGGTGATATAACCCTTTCCATATAAAACGGTATTCCTGGAACCAAGAATAGTGGACGTACGTTTATTATTGATGTTATGAATAATGGTCTTTACTTCGGGGTTGTATTTTAAGATCTCTTTGACGAATTCTTCTTTTTTATGAAGAGTTGCCGATCCACTGACCAGCACGACCATATATTCCCCAAGACTGGTGCCATGGATGACCAGGTGTCTCAAACAGCCTTTCATTACTCTTTCATCAAAGATCGAGATATGCAGCCTGTTTATGATCTTCCTGATCGACGCATAGATCTGATTGATCTTTTCATCAGCGATCATACATTCTTTGACTGGCACGATCATATGGCTTTTTGGCAAATAATAGCCACTTATCACCTTATGATCTTCATCATATCCAAAGCTGAACTGGACCTTGTTGCGATAATTCAAAGGCTGCTTGCAACCGATGATCTTTGAAACATTGCCAAATCCGGAAAGAAGTTCTTCTATCCTTTCCTGTTTTATCTTCAATTGTTTATCATATGCGATGCCTTGATAGCTGCAGCCACCGCAGTATTGGGCGTTCGGACACTTTTTCATCTGTTTTCCTTTTTTGTGTGTCAATCCAAAGTTTATATAATTTCTGCGGGAAAACCAAGAAGTCTTTAGCTTCTTTGGATGAACCGCTACACATGGCAAAATATAAGTAGTTCTTTGAAAAGTTAATGTATGTGGTTCTGATTGCTAAACACCAATCAGGTAAAACATTAAG
>JAFRIG010000054.1 GCA_017432895.1 Erysipelotrichaceae bacterium
AGAGATCTGAACAAAAGAAACAAAACAGAATAATCAGTATATTCTCCTATCAAAAAAAGTCATCCGGATACAGATAATAATCCATATACGGATGACTTATTAATTCGGTTCAGAAGCTGGTTTTACCCGTTACAGCCCCTTATTCTGCAGCTTTTCTTTTGATCATATCGATCAGCCATTGACCCGACTGAGAGAAATCATCGTATTCAAAGCCACTGGTCTTTAAGATGCTCGACTTGATCGCAGCCGAGGATTCCGAGACTTTCGAGAAGTTCCACATGACATGGGAGATCCCGTTTTCTTCTAAGAAATCGATCCAGATATTGGCTTCATCGATGTCGTAGGGAAAGTTTCCGGTTGAGGCTGTGATACCGTATTCACTGACATAGATCGGCAGGTTTTTATCGATAGCCCGCTGAACGTTATCTCTTGATTCCTGCTTGTGGGAAGCGGAATAGAAATGTAAGGCATACAAGAGATTTGAATAATCAAGCGGGTCATCAGCGGCAATATCGACCCGTGACGACCAGTCCGGGGTTCCAACGATTATAACGGAATCCGGATCATTGTTGCGGATGATCGGGATGATGACATTGGCGTAGTCCTTGATCTGCTGCCATTCGACTTTATTGGGTTCGTTGCAGATCTCGTAGATGACGTTGTTTTTGTCTTTGCACTCCAGAGAGATCTTATCGAAAAATTCTTTGGCGTCTTCAAGGTACTTATTGGGATCGCCATCCGAGAGGATGTGCCAGTCTAAGATGATGTACATATCATTCTTTTCGCCTAATTCGACGCCCTTCATCATCAGCTGATAGAGCTTTTCCTTGTCACCTCCGGTACAGTATCCGAAAGAGCCCATGCCGTAGGTATATAAGGCCATCCTGAAGACATTGACACCCATCACGTGGGCGAGGTCATGGAAGGTCTCATCGCTGATATATCTTTCCGAACCGGATACGCCATAACTTGATATGCCACGCAGGATGACGGGTTTTCCGTCTTTCCCGCAAAGCTGACTGTCGATGACCTGTAACTGTCCCCGGGAAGAAGGGCGGTCTTTTCCATCAAAGGAACTCTTTGTGCCACAGCCCGCTATTAAGATCAGACAAAGAAAAATAAGCAGCAGTTTTTTCATAACAGTACCTCCAAAGTGTGAAGTTTATGATCTTCAGGGATCGTAAAGCCCGTATCGAACTGCTTGCCGTCATAGAGACAGATGGTCTTTTGATTTGTCTTAAAATCATTGACTTTTCTGATACTGACTTCTATCGGTGTATCTTTGATCGAGAGAGTATAATTCATTTCTTCACTGTTCAGGATCGGATCGATCTCTAGTCTGTTGCCGTTAAAATTCAAGCCCAGGATCTCGTAGTAGGCCAGCGTGAGCCATGAGGCTGTACCCGAGAGGATAGGACCGATATTTTCACCCGTTTCAGAGTTGTTGTATTGGGTACAAAAACGGGGATTGCCTTTAAGGACATAAGGATCTTCCAGCGTCTTGTAGGGCAGGGTCTTGTCGATCATAAAGAAAGCCAGATCCTTTAGACGTGCCGCCAAAGCGGCATCCTTAACAGTCTTCGCTTTCTTGAGACAGGCGACGGTGCACATCATCGCCGCATGTTTGAAGACGCCGCCGTTTTCCCTGTCACCGGGGAAGTAGAAGGATGATCCGGTCACGATACCCAGTTTGTCGTAGTCGACGGGAGTAACCAGTTTTAGACCGGCATCGCTCTTGAGATAGGCATCGATGATATCTAACATCCTGGTGATCTTTTCTTCATCGGCGATATCCGCCAGGACAGGCCAGGAGAAGCTGTTGAGATAGTAGGTGCCATCGATATTTTCATCCAGAGATAGTGAATCGCCGGTGGAACCGAGATATTTATAGCCGCGGTCATCGTTGATCAGACAGCGGGCGTAATAGTCTTTGATCCAGGCGTTGGCATTGACCGATTCATTGACCTTATCGGAGATCTTCTTGCATTGTTTGACAAGCTCTTCCTCTTTTAAGGCTTCAGCCATTTCTGAAAGTTCATCCGCGGCGATCTTGAGCAGACAGGCATTCATGATCGATTCACTCTGTTCGTTTTCCCAGGGACTTGTAAATACCTGGCCTTTTTCCGATAGCTGTCTGTAGTAAGCTTCCTGCTTTTCAGGACCATCCAATACATTTTTATCCAATCGCAGGCAGTCGTTCCAGTCCGCCTTGTCCAGCAAGGGCAGGCCGTGTTTGCCTATTGAGATACAGCCGGAGTAGGTGATGATACTGGCTAGGGTCTTATATAAGGCTCTTTTTTCATTTGAACCGGCCATTTTGATCTCTTGTTTAAGGAAAGCCAGATCGCCTGTCAAACGGAAGTAACGGTACACCGCCTGCAAGAGCCAGAGCTGATCGTCCGAACACATACCCGGTTCCTTGCCCCTTGTCGTGAAGTTGTGATAGGCATAACCCATTTCAAAGACGTTTTCCGCCCAGGAAGTAAGCAACCTCTTGATCAGCTCATCCTGATCAGCGGCATGCATATAGTACATGGATGCGAAGATATCCTGGATCTCGCGGAAACCGGTTTCCCGATAAGACTTCTGCGTCCAGGCAAAGGAACGGGATACATAGGTCTGATAAAGGACCTGGAAGGGCAGGTTCTTTGATACATAGGCATCGGAATAGCTATCACCATTATGGAGCTTCAGGAATGAACAGTAACGTTCATTGGCGGCTACCATCTTGTTGAAAGTCTCTTCGAGTTTTTTCGGATCACGGTATTTTCCATATAAGTTATTCAGATGGCTATCGAAGAGCTCTCTGACATCGTTATCGTCGTCATCCATACCGACAAAGCAATCGATGATAGTCTCTTTTTCCAGATGGAAAGATCTGCCTAAGGCAAAGAAAGCAGCCTGACGACGGGAATGAGCATTGGAAAGTCTGGCGATCATTTCCGGCTTTTCCAGTGAACCCGAACCGATGAAATCGTAGAGACTTGAACAGTATTCTTCCATCGTTTCACCATCCTGCATAAGCATCGCAAAGCGTTTTTCGCCATTACATTCCTTGGGCTGGTGATGGGCGCTCATGGCTATAGGCCTGCCATCGCGGTAATAAAGTTCACTTTCAACGACTACGTTGGCATAGATGATATCCCTGGCCAGCGTTCCGGGATCGGTGATCCCGAACATGCCGGTCGCGATTATACGCAGATCTCTTGGCTTATCGGTGAGATTGATGATCCTGATGCGCTGTACTTCAACGGCACCGGGCATGTCTTTTTCCTGAGGCAGCAGGAAGATCGTACGGATGATGCGCAGACCACACTGAGTCTCATAGGTGATGATGGTCCTGTTCTGGCTGTGAGTACATTTCGCTGTTTTGACGTTGTGTTTGACATCCAGGGAATAGAAGATCTGCCGGCCGTTTTCCGTCAGATAAAACTGGCGGTTGGCGGGTTCGCCGTTTTCATCAGGAGACAATACATATCTGGTTGCCAGGACCTGTTTTTCCTGTTTGCCGCGGAAGGATCCCCGGCCGAATTCATCCAGTACGGATTTAGGCGTCGATTGTAAACAGTCGGCATATTGCGATCTATCACCCAAAAGCAGGTTGACACCGTAGTGGGAAGCGATGTGATAGCCTTTCAGATCGATCAGAAGTTCGCCGTTTTCATTAAGTTCTCCCGGGGAGATCATGACCAGCTGTCTGATCTTTCTTAAATGTTCGATCACTTCGCTATTGCAGATAAGCAGATCATTTCCGGCATAGATGGAAAGGTCCTCGTCTTTGATAAGGATATTTTCATCATATCGGTTTAATACGTCATATAAAACCGGATCGTTGATGATATGAGTACAGATCGGTGCATATGTTTTTAAACCGGTATAGACGATGATCTTATTTCGTGATGCGTCATTAAATAAGGCATCACTTTTGCCATACAGTTTATCGCCGAACACTTCCTTTGCGTAGGGAAGGGCTTCTTTGATTTGTTTACGGCTGGTTTCGATCTCAAAATTCATAAATTTCTCCTCGCTAAAAAAGCGGACTACTACATCCGCTTATATCTACATGATTATTTCAACATTCACATTCTTCTTATTGGAAAGAGGAATGACATTTCCTTCGGTGGGCTTGCCATCGACGATCAGTTCCTTGACGCCTTTTTGGGAAGCGGAAGGATTTTTGATGGTGATGTGGTACATCGTGCCTCTAAACAGCCTGTTGACTTTGTATTGTTTGACATAGTCGGGAATGCAGGGATCGACGCGCAGTCCGTTGTAATCGGGCTGGATACCCAGAATACCCTGAGTGAGGACCGTGAAGGTCCAGGCGGCTGTTCCCGTAAGCCAGGAGTTTTTGCCTTCGCCAAAGGTCGGAGCATCCTTGCCGGCGACCATCTGGCAATAGACATAAGGTTCCGTCCGATGGATCTCCGAGATCTCTTCTAAGAAGGTCGGACAGGTCTTTTTATAGAGTTCGAAGGCTCTGTTGCCATGGCCCATTACCGTTTCCGCAAAGATGATCCAGGGGTTGTTGTGACAGAAAATACCCGCATTCTCCTTATATCCCGGCGGATATGAAGAGATCTCGCCCAGATTGAGACGATAGGTCGTATAAGCCGGATTATTTAAGACGATACCGTACTTGGTCTCCAGTCTTTCTTGGACTGAGTCAAGAGCCTTCTGTGCTTCGCCGCTTTCTACACCGATACCGGCCATGACACACATACCCTGGGGTTCGATGAAGATCTGACCTTCACTGTTGTAGTGGGATCCGACTTTCTTGCCGAAGGCATCGTAGGCTCTAAGGAACCATTTGCCATCCCAGCCGTCTTTCAAAACGGCTTTTTCCATCGCTTTGACGGCTTTATCAGCCTGATCTGCTTCATCGTCGATATTCAGGTGTCTGAGCAGTTGCGCATAAGCCTTGCCGTACTTGACGAACATTCCGGCGATGAAGATCGATTCGGCGACCGGTCCCTCGCTTGGCCCGGTGATCTGGAAGGATTCACCCGGATGACGGGAGAAACAGTTGAGGTTCATGCAGTCATTCCAGTCGGCACGGCCGATCAGCGGGAGTTTATGCGGGCCGAGGTTGTTTAACGTATAGTTGAAACTGCGGCGCAGGTGTTCAAGCAGCGTATCCGCAAGTTCCGCCTTATTATCGAAATCGACTTTCTCTTTTAAGATGTCCCAATCGCCGGTCTCTCTGATATAGGCATCCGTGCAGGCGATCAGCCACAGCGGGTCGTCGTTGAAACCGCCGCCGATGTCGGAATTGCCTTTCTTGGTCAGAGGCTGATACTGGTGATAGGCACCGCCGTCTTCTTTCTGAGTGGCAGCGATATCCAAGATACGCTGTCTGGCTCTTTCCGGGATCATGTGGACAAAACCGAGCAGATCCTGGCAGGAATCACGGAAGCCCATACCGCGGCCGATACCGGATTCATAGTAGGAAGCCGATCTAGACATATTGAAGGTGACCATGCACTGGTAGGCGTTCCAGATATTGACCATGCGGTCGACTTTATCGTTGGAAGTTTCAACTTCAAATCTTGATAAGAGTTTATCCCAGAAATTTTTCAGGGTCGCAAGACCCTTGTCGAATTTGGCGTTCGTGTTGTATTTGGCGATCAGCTTTTTGGCCGGTTCCTTGTTGATGATCGAAGGAGCGATGAATTTCTTCGACTCCGGAACTTCGACATAAGCCAGACCGAAGATGACGTCATATGATTCATTTTCTTTTAACTGCAGGTGAATTTGATGGGCTCCGATCGGCTGCCAGCCATGGGCGATCGAATTGCTGCACTTGCCCTTGACGATAGCTTCAGGTGCGGCAGGGGAGCCATAGACGCCCATGAAGGCATCTCTGGAAGTATCAAAGGAGTCGATCTTTTTATTTGCGAAGAAGACGGCATAATGATTTCTTCTTTCCCTGTATTCCGTCTTGTGATAGATCTGCGATCCTTCCACTTCGACTTCGCCAGTCGAATAGTTGCGCTGGAAGTTGGTCGTATCATCCTGGGCATCCCAGAGACAGAATTCCACGAAGGAAAACAGATCGAGGTCTCTGGTTTTTTTGTCGTTGTTGGTCACGGTGACTCTCATCAGAAGGATGTTGTCGTTTTTTGGGACGTAGAGTTCCTGTTTGACAGAAACTTTGTTTTTGCTTCCGCTGATAAGCGAATAGCCCATGCCATGGCGGCATTCATATTTATCCAGTTTGGTCCTGGTCGGCTGCCAGCCGGGGTTCCAGATCTTTTTGCCATCCTTTATATATATATGGAAGCCATCCTGATCCAAAGGCAGGTTGTTGTAGCGGTATCTGGTGATCCTTCTTAAACGTGCATCCTTATAAAAGGCATATCCGCCGGCCGTATTGGATAGCAGTGCGAAGAATTCGTCACTGCCTAAATAGTTGATCCAGGGAAGGGGTGTTTCGCAATGATCGATAACATATTCTCGGTTTTTATCATCAAAATATCCGTATTGCATATAGTTCCTCCTTTATACTTAAACGATTAAGTTTAGTATAACCTAATTTTATCCTTAATAACAAGCGTTTTTAAAGGATTTGGTAACGTTTTCAAAAAAGTGTTGACAAATTTGAGAAATGTGAGATACTTAAATTAACGAAAACGTTTAAGTAGTGAAAAACACCGATCTGAACGTAAACCGTTACAAATGTGTACCTGTTACACGCTTACTTAAAGGGAAGGGAGAAAAATAATAATGAAAAAACTTTTAAGTATTTTATTAGCTATGCTCATGGTCCTCTCTTTAGCTGCTTGTGCCAACAACAACGGTGGCGGCAGTGAAGAGCCGGCCGAAGAGGGCGAAGGCAAAGTATTCCACATCTATGCGTGGAACGAAGAATTCAAAGGGTTCTTCGAGAAGTACTGTACGGTTCCGGAAGGCATCGAAGTAGTATGGACTATCGTACCTAACGAAGGAACTCAGTATCAGGATGCTCTGGACCTGGCTCTGATGAATCAGGATTCCGCAGATGCTGATGAAAAAGTCGATATGTTCCTGGCGGAATCCGACTACATCTTAAAGTACACTCATTCTGAATACACTCAGGATGTCAAGGCTTTAGGCGTAACCGATTTCTCCAATACTTATGCTTATACTGTTGAAGCTGCCAGCGATGACGCAGGCGTTGTCAAGGGTGTTTCCTTCCAGTGCTGCCCGGCAGGTATGATCTACCGCCGTTCCATCGCTCAGGATGTCTTAGGCACTGATGATCCGGCTGAAGTACAGGCTGCTGTCTCTGACTGGGCAAAATTCGATGAAGTAGCTGCCAAGTGCGCTGAAAAAGGCTATCTGATGACTGCTTCTTATGCTGAAGACTACCGTGTATTCTCCAACAACACTTCTTCTCCTTGGGTTGATGCCAATGGTAATCTGCAGATCGACCCGGCTATCCAGACTTGGATGGATCAGGCTGAAAACTATGTCAACAACGGTTACACGCTGACTTCCGGTGTTTGGGATGCTGAAACAACTGAACAGGCTGCCAAAGACGGTAAAGCATTCTGCTTCTTCGGTCCTGCCTGGTACTACAACTTCTGCATGGGTCCCGCATTCGGTGATGACGCTGTTGCAGCAGGCACTGACACTGTAGGCGACTGGGCTCTGGTCGAAGGTCCGCAGGCTTACTTCTGGGGCGGCACCTGGCTCTTAGCAGCTACCGGTTCCGACAACCCGACGATGCTTGCTGATGTCATGAACGCTTTCATCAATGATGAAGAAGTCTGTTCTAACCTCATCAAGAACGAAGCTCAGTTCACGAACAACCAGTCTGTCAACAACAAGTTCGCAGCAGATCCTGATTTCGGTAACCCGTATCTCGGTGGCCAGAACGATACAGCTGTCTTCGCTGAAGGCGCTAAGAACATCAAGTTCCAGAACCAGACGATCTATGATCAGGGTTGCAACGAAGGTATCCAGAATGCGTTCGTCGAATTCCTGAAGGGCACTGTTACTAAAGAAGAAGCTATGAGCAACTTCTACAAGGCTCTTAAGGAGAAATATCCTGCAATCAACGTACCGGAAGCTTAATCTGAAGCTCATTTACTAAAACGCTGTGGCAGGGGTAAAACTCTGCCACAGTTTTTAAACAAAGCAGCGAAATAGGCTTTCGTGCCTTGTTTAAGAAAAAAGAAAGGAATATCGTATGGCAAAAGAAAATGGCAAAAAACACCGCAAGTCGGTCAGTTATGCGAAGTGGGCATACATTTTCATCACGCCCTTCTTCATCTCTTACATTCTGTTTACCCTGATCCCGCAGTTTCTGACGTTCTATAACAGTTTCTTTGAAAACTACCGTAACGGACTGCAGCAGGTGGGACCTAATTTTGTCGGTTTGAGAAACTATATTCAGCTTCTGACCCCTGACAAAAACGGCACGATCGACTTCCTGCGTTATCTGGGCAACTCCTTGTCCATGTGGATCGCAGGAGCCATACCCCAGTTTCTGGTAGCTTTGCTGCTGGCGGTGCTTTTCACCAGTTCCCGTCTGAATCTGAAAGGACAGGGCCTGGCCAAGACAATCATCTACATGCCTAACCTCATCATGGCTTCGGCGTTCTCAATGCTGGTGTTCTCGCTGTTCTCCAATGTCGGCCCGATCAACAAAATGCTGGTCGCTTCAGGGATCCTGGATAAGCCTTATGAGTTCTTTGCCTTTAAGATCTCGGTCAGAACGATCATCGCCTTCATGAACTTCATCATGTGGTTCGGCAATACGACGATCGTACTGATGGCGGGTATCATGGGCATCGATCAGAGCCTATTTGAATCGGCAAACCTGGATGGTGCCGATTCGGTCCATGTCTTCTTCGATATCACTTTGCCTTTGCTGATGCCGATCCTGTCATATGCCCTGATCACTTCCATGATCGGCGGTATCCAGATGTTCGATGTCCCACAGGTCATTTCCAATGGCAAGGGCACGCCGAACATGACATCGACGACCGTCATCATGATGCTGAACAACTATCTGGGCATCTCCAAGAACTACGGTATGTCCGGTGCCTTATCCGTGATGCTGTTTATCATCACCGGCATTCTTGGCATGTTTGTCTATCGCTCACTGGCGAGACAGTATAAGGATTAGGAGGATCAAAATGAATAACACCAATAAGAAAGCCAGGATCTCTTTGATCATCAGCCGCATCCTTGCGTATGGCTTCGTGATCTTCCTTTGTTTCCTGTGCCTGTTCTGCTTCGTTTTGCTGATACTGATGGCTTCCAAGTCCAATTCACAGATGCAGGGTGCCTTCAACTTCAAATGGGGCGGACACTTCATGGAAAACCTGAATAACGCCTGGAACGATTTCTCGATCAATATTCCGGTGGGCATGGTCAACAGCTTCATCGTCGCGATGAGCTCATCGCTGATCACAACTTATTTCTCGGCTTTGACTGCCTATGGCATCCATGTCTACAACTTCAAACTGAAGAATTTTATCTTCACCTTCATCATGGCCATCATGATGATCCCTTCGCAGGTTTCGGCGGTCGGCTTCATCCAGCTGGCTTATAAGTTCGGTCTTACCAACAAACTGTGGCTGCTGATAATTCCCAGTATTGCCGCTCCGGTCGTCTTCTTCTATATGAAACAGTATCTGGAGAGCGTATTGCCGTTGGAGATGGTGGAAGCAGCCAGGATCGACGGTTCCAACGAGTTCAGGATCTTCAATGAGATCGTCTTGCCGATAATGAAACCGGCGGTCGCGGTCCAGATGATCTTCTCCTTTGTTTCCTCATGGAACAACTACTTCATGCCGTCGTTGCTGTTGACGAAAGAGAAATACAAGACGGTTCCGATCATGATCGCAAACCTGCGTTCAGCGGACTATTCCAAATTCGACCAGGGTAAAGTGTTCATGTTTATCCTGCTGGCGATCCTGCCGGTAATGATCGTCTATACGATCCTGTCAAAATCGATAATCAAAGGCGTCACTTCAGGAAGTGTGAAAGGTTAGGAATAAAATATGTCAGATGTTAAATTGATCAATGTAAAGAAAATATATCCGTTTACGGAAAGCAGAAAAGACCAGAAGGAAAACAAGAAACACAATCTTCAGATCACCAAGGAAGGTGTGGTTGCCGTTCAGGAATTCAATCTGGATATCAAGGATAAGGAATTCATTGTTCTGGTTGGTCCTTCGGGCTGCGGCAAATCGACAACATTAAGAATGATCGCCGGTCTCGAGGAGATCTCTTCGGGAGAGCTTTTGATCGATGGGGAATACATGAACGATGTCGCTCCCAAAGACAGGGATATCGCGATGGTCTTCCAGTCCTATGCGCTTTATCCGCATATGACGGTCTATGACAACATGGCTTATTCCTTAAAGATCAAGCACACGCCTAAAGACGAGATCGAGCGCAAGGTTATGGAAGCTGCGGAGATCCTGGATATTACCCAGTATCTCAAGAGAAAACCGAAAGCCTTATCCGGCGGCCAGAGACAGCGTGTCGCGATCGGTCGAGCGATCGTTCGTGATCCTAAGGTCTTATTGATGGACGAGCCGTTATCCAATCTGGACGCAAAATTAAGAAACCAGATGAGAGCGGAGATCATTAAATTAAGACAGCGAATCAACACCACCTTCGTCTATGTCACCCATGACCAGACGGAAGCCATGACCCTGGGTGACAGGATCGTCGTCATGAAAGACGGTTTCATCCAGCAGATCGGCACACCGCAGGAAGTCTACGATCATCCTAGCAATCTCTTCGTATCCGGCTTTATCGGTACGCCGCAGATGAACTACTTCGATGCCCACTTAGGAATCGAAAACAGCAAGTACTATGTCGAATCAGACGGCTACAAAGTTGTCCTGGCTGACGACAAGCAGGAAAGACTGGCGGCAAAAGATATCAAGGAACAGGATGTCATTTTAGGTGTCAGACCCGATCACATCACGCTGAATCAAGGCGGCATCAAAGGCAAAGTCGAAGTCTCCGAACTGATGGGTCCTTCCTGCCACCTGCATATGAGCGTAGGTGACAAGGACGTCATCGCGATCGTGCCGACCGAAGGTAAAGCCGTCGACTATATGGGCAAGGAAGTCTCATTGACGTTCAACGGCAGTGTCTGCCATTTGTTCTCCAAGGAAGATCAGAAGAACCTGGAATATTAGAAATTCGTGCCCCGGTTCGCCCGGGGCTTTTATAAAGGAGCGAATATGCGCAGTTTTGAAGGTTACAGACATGGCATCAATTTCGGTGGCTGGTTTTCGCAATGCGATCACAGTGAAAAAAGGTACGACTATTTCATCAGAAAAGACGATTTTAGAAGAATTGCTAACTGGGGCCTTGACCATGTGCGGATCCCGATCGATTACGAACTCGTCCTGGATGAGGAGTACCATTTCAAAGAAAGCGGTTTTCAAAGGATATCCGACTGTATCGCTTTCAGCAAGGTCAACGGCCTGAATATGATCCTCGACCTGCATAAGATTCCGGGTTTCAGTTTCGATGACGGGGAAAAGGAAGAAGGTTTCTTTGAAGATGAAAAGTATCGTGAGATCTTCTATGACCTGTGGGGTGAGCTGGCTAAGAGATTTGGTCACAATGACAATCTTTCCTTCGAACTGCTCAATGAAATAACGGATAAGAAGTATTGTGATGTCTGGAATAAGACGGCTGAAAAGGCCATCAGGATCATCAGGGAATACGCTCCGGATATCCACATTCTGGTGGGTGGCTACTACAACAACTCCGTAGAAGCGGTTAAGGATCTTCTTGAACCTTATGATGATAAGATCGTCTACAACTTCCACTGTTACTCGCCGCTAGTCTTCACCCATCAGGGAGCCTACTGGATCAATTCCATGGATACTTCTTTCAGGATGGCGTTTGGCAGTAAAAACAGCGAATATCGCCAGTTTACTGACAGGTATATCGGAAAAGATTACAAGGATTCCTTCGCGGGCGATGACAAGAAGATCGATGCAAGCTACTTCGAGAAGCTGTTCAGACAGGCCATTGAGGTCGCCGAAGAAAGAGATGTACCGCTTTATTGCGGTGAATACGGCGTCATCGATCTGGCGAATTGCGATGATACCCTGAAATGGTTTGAATGCATCAGCGGCGTTTTTGAAAAATACGGCATCGGCCGGGCCATGTGGTCCTATAAGGAAATGGATTTCGGAATTGTCGATGCTCACTATGATCCGATCAGAAGAAAGCTGATAAAATTGTTATAGTATATGATCTCGATTAAAGATATTGCGAAAGAATGCGGTGTTTCCGTGGCGACGGTGTCCAAGGCTCTCAACGACCACGACGACATCTCACAGGCTACCAAAGAAAAAGTGCGTAAGGCCGCCAGCAAGCTGGGCTATACGACCAATGTTGCAGCCCGGGCTTTGAAGACCAACAAGACCTACAACCTGGGTATCCTGTTTGCGGATGAAAGGGCAGGACTGAGCCACGAATACTTCTCCATGATCCTGGAGAGTTTTCAGCGGGAAGCGGAGAAACACGGCTATGACATCACTTTTATAAATCATGCGATCGCCGGTAAAAAGACCACTTATCTCAAACACGTCGAATACCGCAACCTCGATGGGGTGGCGATCATGACGGCTGATTTCGATGATCCCGAGATCAAAGAACTGGCCGAATCGTCATATCCGGTGGTAGCGATCGATTACGTGCTCGATGACTGCGCTGCGGTGCTTTCGGATAATACCAGAGGCTTGGAGGAGATCGTCAAATATGCCTATCGGATGGGCCATCGCAAGATCGCCTTCATCCATGGTGATCATACGAGCGTTACGACCGAAAGGATCAGGAGTTTCCGTGGTGCCTGTGCTCTTTTGGGGATCGAGGTTCCCGAAGAGTACGTTCTGGCGGGACACTATCACGATATCAAGGACTGCAGCGACAAAACCGGAAAGCTGCTGGATCTCAAAGATCCGCCTACAATGATCATCTTCCCCGACGATTATTCCTATATCGGCGGTATGGAAGCCATCAACAGCCGCGGTCTGAATGTACCGGATGATATTTCGGCAGCCGGCTATGACGGCATCAATATGGCCAAGATCATGAATCTGACCACTTACGAACAGGATACGACCCAGCTGGGCCAGCTGGCGGCAAGGAAACTGCTGCAGCTGATCAACGAACCGGATCTGCCGGCGGAAAGAGTGATCGTCAGTGGTAAAATGATAGAAGGAAAGACGGTCAAAAAGATCGGTTGAGAGGTAATGATGAGACATATCATTGAAAACGAATATCTGAAAGCGGAGATCAGTGAATTAGGTGCCACTTTGACCCGTTTCATCGACAAGAAGACGGGCATCGATATCGTCCTGGGTTTTGATACCGAGGAAGATATTTTGAAATATGCCGGAGCCAACATCGGAGCGACGGTTGGCCGCAACTGCAACCGCATCGGCAACGCCTGTTTCGAGCTGAATGGAAAGAAGTATCAGCTTTCCGTCAATGACAACATGAATCAGCTGCACGGCGGTGGCATCAACGGTTTTGCGTTCAAAACCTGGAAATGCGAAAAAGCCGATGATCAGGAAGTGGTCCTTTCCTACTTTTCCAAGGATGGGGAAGAGGGTTTTCCCGGCAATCTGAATACGCAAGTCAGCTATAAGCTTGACGGTCAAAGTCTGATCTTTGGATTCTGTGGGGAAAGCGATAAAGATACGATCTTCAATATCACCAACCATTCCTATTTCAATCTGGGTGATGAATCCATTGATGATGAGCTGCTGCATATCACGACTAACCGCTATGCGCCGGTCGATCAGTATTCATTGACGCTTGATGAAGTACGTGAGACCAACGGTACGCCTTATGATTTCAATGAATTCACAAGCGTGGGCAATAATCTTGCGTTATTGCCTAGCGGCATCGATAATAATTATGTCTGGGAGGATCTGAGTGACAAGCTGATGGCGCAGCTTAAAAACGACAGACTGCAGCTTAACGTCTACTCCGATCTGCCGGATATGCATCTTTATACTTCCTATTATCTTGCCGGGGAAAAAGGCAAGTATGGCCAGACCTATCAGAGCGGTAGAGCTCTGTGCCTGGAATGCCAGTACTTCCCCAATGGCATCAATTATGGCGATAAGTATCTGCTGCCGATTCTGAAAAAGGGAGAAAAGATGTCGCATTATATTCGCTATGAGCTGTTGGATCTTTAGGAAAGGAAAAAACACATGGAACTTAATGAATTGGTAAAGATCAGAAGAAGCTGCCGCAGGTATATCGATGCGCAAGTCAAAGAAGAAGATGTCAAAGAAATCATTGAATGTGCCCGATTGGCGGCCTCCTGGAAAAATTCCCAGACGGGACGCTACTATGTCGCTTTAAGTGAAGAAGCCAAAAAGGCCGTCTACGAAGCCCTGCCTGATTTCAACAGGCGTTCTTCGGCCAATGCCGCTTATATCGTCGCCAGCTTCAAGAAGGGGCTTTCCGGCGGGATCGGCGAAGGCAAGATGAGCGAAGAAGGCGATCTTTGGGGTGCCTACGATCTGGGTTTACAGAACTCTTATCTGATGCTCAAGGCCAGTGAACTGGGTTACGATACCCTGATCATGGGTTTACGCGATGTTGAAGCATTGCGCACATATTTCGCGATTCCGGAAGATGAGATCATCATGCCGGTCATCGCTATAGGCAAACGGGAGAATGAACTGAAGCTGGGTGCCCGCAAGCAGCTTGATGAGATCTTAAAGATCAGATAGGAAGATAGAGGATTGTTTTAGCTAAAAATGAGAAGAAATTCTCATTTTTTTAATATTTTGCTTAAAAATTTCAATAAAAGGTTAGGAATCGGTATTTTTCTTTCCAATAAAGAAGTGAAGGAGGAATACTTTATGAGATCAATAATGGTCGAACCGGAAAGACTTGAAGCGGCGGCTTCGCGCATCGAAGAAGCCAACCGTGATTACGATCGCACTTATCAGGCGATCTACATTCAAGTCGACAAGATGTCTTCTTCTTGGCAGGGAAAGGATAATACGGCCTTTACCAACCAGATCAAGGCTTTTGAAGATGATCTTAGGCAGATCTCCATCATCATGAGACAGTATGCGGACTTCCTCAGGAATTCCGCCCGTGCTTATCGTGAGACCCAGGATGAGATCTATGCCAGAGCGGTACGTCTCAGATCCGCGTAAAGGAGAAGGATTATGGAAAACAATATCAGAATTACTTTGCCGGAACTTGCGGAAAGTGCCGCCGAGATCAGAAACTGCAATTCGCAGCTTGATGCGATTCTCTCTTATGTGTCGAAGATCATGAACGAACTTGACGGGATCTGGCTGTCGGATGGCGAGCAGATGCTGCTGTCGCGTTTCCAGCGTTTTTCCGGAAAGTTTATCGACGAGTCGGAAGTGATCGAATCCTATGCCCGGTTTCTGGATAATACCGTTACCGATTACGATTCACTCGAGTCGACGATCGTAGCGAATGCTTCGAATTTCGCTTAAAAAGATCAGTGCTTGTTTAGCAGGCTTCTTATTATTGCTTACCTGTTCAGCCTGCAAAACAGGCACTTCTTATTATGTAGAAGATTATCTTAACGACCTGGCTGTCAAGACCGGCATAGGCGACAGTTATGAGATCGCAGATAATTTTGAAAAGCTCTATCGCTGGGGCGTGGTCGATAGGGTGGACAGCGGCAAACTGGAAAGCAAACTTGATTACGATTACCTGGCTAAGACGATCTGTGCTTTGATAGATATGCAAGGTGACAGTCTGCAGATCTTGAAAAGTCATGGCTATATCTCAAATAGTGTCAAAGGTAGAGACTCTGTTGACCGGGAAAGTGCCAACAAAGTCATCGACAAGGCGGTACATTATATCAACGCTCCGGTCTATGAAAAACAGGCCGAATACGAATATGTCAAAGCCCCGTTAGATGAAAAAGAAGTAAGCGGATCCGGTGAACTCGTATACAGGGATGATGCCTATTACATAAGTGAGATAAATGATGAAGGTGAAATTGATTTTCGTAAAGCTCAATATGAAGAGGTCTTCGACAGTCTCGATCTGCAGCTTGAAGAGTATCTCGATTTTACTCAGGCGATCGTCATCCCTTATGGCGAAGAGTATGACGATACGTCCTACATCAATGAGAACTATGAACTGCTGGCTTCTAACGGCAGCCATGTCTTTCATACGGACGGCTTCAGAGTCTCCTACAGTCTCAATACTTCAGGGATTGACATCCACGTCTCACGAAACGAAAACGGACTCAATGTCTATCTGGATGCCTCGATCCACAATGTGAAGCCCACGATAATCTGGCACGAGAAGAAAAACGATCTGAAAAACTGCCTCTTCACCTTGAATTTCAATACCACCGAAAAACTCGGTGTTTCGACCGGCAAGTATCGCAACTATCATCTCGATTTCAAGGACCTTGATCCATCCTCTTTCATGAGCCTGCTGCATTCAATAATCGAACCGCAGTCTGAAGCTCAGGAAGCGACGATCAGGATCTGTGAAGTCAAAGTTCCGCTGTCGGAGATCCCGACAGCCTATCTGGATCTGGATATCCTGTTGAAGTTATATGCTTCGGGCAAGTGCGAATTCGTCTTGAACACCGCCAATAAGTTCGGCTTCGAGACCCGCAACGGTCAGATCCGCTACATCAATGATGCCTCCCACGATATAAACACGATCCTTCAGGCTTCCAGCAAGGCAGCCATCGGTCTTAATGCAGGGTTGGAAGTAGCTTTGACTAAGCTCAGCGATATACAGCTGGATGCAGGCGTCAAGGGTCTGGTCAGATCGACTTTGCATCTCTACGATGAAGACGGAAGCCAAAGAGCTGTTAGTTCGGCGGTACCATATTCGGGCTTATGTGAACTGTCCGATGGCAACAGCGACGTCCTGGTCTGCGGCGATCTTTCCTTGTACTGGCTGATGGATCTGATCATCAATACCCCGGCCAGCCGGATGAACAGACTGGGTTTTTCCAGGACCTATTCGATCATGGATGAGGAAGATCAGATCTTCAACAATCTTCATCACATCGAAAACGGCCACTTTGTCGAACATTGTACCAGAGACGACCGCGTCGTCTTACAGGAAATGAGTACGGTCAAGGCCAATCGCATCGTCCTGGATTCCTATGCCGAAGTATTGCTTAAAAATGAGACTTATCAGATCATCGTTAAGGCTCTGCCGGAAGGCTATGAGGCAAGTGAACTTCTCTATGAGAGTTCGGATGCTTCGATCGCTTCGGTAGAAGACGGTCTGGTCAAGGCTTTGAAAGAAGGGAGTGCCAGGATACAGGTCACCAGCAGCGATGGCAAGTACAGTTCCTATGTCAATATCCTGGTATCGACAGGCTGATGTTTGTTATCATCAAAGACCGCCGGCAGTTCATCAGTGAAAAGATAGAAAAAGGCTCTTTCACATACAAGGGCTTAAAGATCTACGAAAATCATCAGCGTTTTTATCTGGAACTGCAGGATGGCTATTGCCTGCTTGACGGCAAGAAAAACATCGCCCTGAAGAAAGGTTCCTATCTCATCGAAACACCGGAAGGCTTTTATCAGCTGGAACTTTACGTCTATGAAAACGCTGAAGGTTTTGATGAATACAGATTCTATAAAAGCAGCGATGAGATAAAGATCGCTTTCAAAGACGCCGATATCAATTACCATGATCCCAATCTGCCTCAAGGAGAACTGTATATCAAAGACGGTCTGATTCAAAGCGATCTGCCTTTTTCCGTCAATGATAGACAATACGACGGCTTTAAACTGCGTCAGGGTGATCAGATAGCACTGCTGGGGCTTAGGATCTATTATTATGAAGAGTTTCTTTATCTCAACAGCTTTTTATGTGAATGCAGGCTGGAGCCTTTAACGATCAAGGAACAGAAGATCGGCTATGCCAGAAGAAGTTTCAAACCGCGTTTTCAGCTGAAAAAAGAAAGAGGGATACTTGATATTCCCGAGCTTAAGGAATTTGAAGAACCCCCGACAAAAAGTGACAGGGATATCGTCAAAACGATATTGCCCAACACCATCATGTCTCTGTCTATCTTGAGCGTCTCATCCATAAGCCTGATGAACGCTGTATCGCAAGGAAGAGATCTGACGGGCGTGCTAAGCTACATCGTTTCACCGGTGGCGATGCTCATTACCGGGGTAGTGCTTCCTTTTATCTTCTATAAGAATGAAAAGAAAGATGAGGAAAGAAAAAAACAGGCAGCCATCGATACATATCTTACATATCTGGATGATTATGAAGGCTTATTGGATAAGCAGATCGAAGGATATGTAGCTTTGGAAAGGGAAAGGGACTATTCCGCTCTGGATGAGGAAAGGCAGCCTTTTGATCTGTGTAAAGATGATGAAGATTTTTTGCAGCTGGTCATCGGCAGGATCTATCGTAAGGAGCCTTTCGGTTACCGCAGCGATGTCAGAGTGATCGACGAAAGACTGACTAAGATCGCCGGCAAGCTCAAAAACATCGGACCTTTGCCATTACTGACGGATCTCAAGGAAGATAAGAGCCTCTGTATAGTCGTCAAAACTTCGGAAAAAGACTCTTTTCTGAACTATTTTCTCTTGCAGCTGGCATATCGGCACAGCTATGAAGACCTCTATCTGGCTCTCTTTAGTCATTCGGAGGAGCGGATCGCCGCTTTCTATGATCTGCCGCATCTTTTCTATAACGGCCGTCGTCTTTACTTTAAGGACGAAAGACAGCTGCAGGAACTGGATCGTCTGAAACTCGATAGACCTCTGGTGCTTTTCATGTGCGATAAATGCGAAATGTCTTTCATTAATCCGCAGATCCATGTGCTGCACTTCTGCGAAGATCTTGATGATTTGCCCAGAGACAGCCACGTTGCGATCTCGTATCTGTTGAACACAGGCATTCTCTATAAGAATGGACGACAGGAATTCGCTTATCTGAAGGAAGCTTTCGATGTTAGACAGAGTTTTCGTAAACTGGGTTTCTTCAATCATCTTCTGGAAAACAAGGCGGATCAAAGCTTCAGAAGTGTCTTTGAAAACTTTGACATAGCTGCCAGCTATCAGTACACTCATCACGATCTTCGAGCCGATTTCGCATACAGCGGTGATAAGCTATTGAGTTTTGATCTGCATGAAACTAAGCAGGGTCCCCACGGTTTGATCGGCGGTTCGACCGGTTCAGGGAAATCGGAGCTGATCGTTTCCTTGCTGCTGTCTTTATGCATACGCTATTCTCCGGAATATCTCAGTATCGTACTGATCGATTATAAGGGTGGCGGGATCAGAGAATCGCTTTCTAATGGCAATGCTTCCATACCGCACGTCGTCGCTTCCGTAAACAATCTGGAAAACGGTGCTTTTCAAAGGCTGATCATCGCCTTGAAAAACGAATGCCGCAAAAGACAGCTGCTGTTTAACGAATTATCCAATAAGGGTGGCAGAGTGATCATGGATCTCGATGCCTATTTGGATGGCGAATATCAAAGATTCGCTTTACAAAAGCTTGGGCATCTGCTGATAGTGGTCGATGAATTTGCGGAATTAAAGAAAGAAGATCCCGAGGGGATCAAGGAACTTATTTCGATTGCCAGGATCGGTCGCAGTCTGGGTGTTCATCTCATCCTGGCGACCCAAAGGCCGGCCGGCAACATCGATGATGAGATCTGGTCCAATTCCCGTTTCAAGATCGCCTTGAAAGTTTATGAAGAAAAGGATTCCGTGGATCTGATCCATGATAAACAGGCTGCCTATCTCAAACAGCCGGGCAGTTTCGTTCTGAAAGTCGACGATGTCATGGCCAAAGGTCAGAGCTTTTACGCCAAAAAGGAATACAACGATCATGAACCCTATGAGGTCTGTCTGCTGGATCCGTCTTTGGCGATCGTGAAGCAGAAAAGTATCGGCTTTGGTCAAAGCCTTAGCTGCGCTGCCGTCTTTGTTGAAAAGATCATCGATGTATGCAAGAAGCTTGGCATCAAAACGGAAAAACTGCCGTTTCTGGCACCGGAGCCCTTAAGCCGTCATAAACTGGCCAAGGGAGCCTGTTTCGTTTTTGGGGAAGCGGATGACTATATCCGCTCTCAGAAAGGCCTGGTGGCTTACGGCCTCAATGAGAATATCCTGGTCTGCACCAGCCGCAAGAAAGAAATGGCAGGGCTGCTCAATACGCTGAATGAGAATCAAAAACAGTCTATCGTCATCTCTCATAAGAGATATGAGGGAGGCTATATCAGCGATTCTCTATTGTATGAAGAAGGTGAGGATATCCTCTATCTTTTCGAACTGTTGCATAAAACGAATAAGGATCTGACATTGCTTATCGAAGATCTGCCATGTTTGCTGGCCTATGATGATTCCTATCAGGAAAGGCTTTTGAAACTGATGAAACAGAAAGAGAATTCACCGTTCAATATCGTAGCTTTATCAAATCAGTGTGAACTGTCTTTCAAACTGCTCAGCAGCTTTAAAAACAGGCTGTTATTAGGAAGCAAGGATAGCAGCGAGATATCTTATCTGTTCTCATCCCGCAGTGCCTACAAAGGCGAAAACTTCTATTACAAAGACGAACCGATCTGCTTTGTAGCGGCTTTGGAAGAAGATTATCTTGAAAGCGAAAGAAAACTAGAGCCTGTGATCAAGAGGATACCGGAAGTGATTGAAAGCGGATTTTTGGAAGATAAATGTCTGCTGGGCTATGATCTGAGTTCACGGCAACCCGTCTATCAGAAAGGGGATCTGAAGGTCGTTTCCTACGACGAAGAACTGTTGAAAGTCTACAGACAGGCCTATGGCGATAAGATGGAGACGATTAATTATGAAAAAGAAAAGCTGAAGCGGATACCGGAAGAAACGCTTTGGCTTGGTTCGGGCATCTTTGCCCAGCGGCTTTTTATTGCTCAACGCCGTGATGATCTAAATGATCAGGAGGCCATCTATATATACAAAGGAAAACAGATTCTTTTAAGAAGGGTAGATCATGCATAGGATACTGGTTAGGATCAAAAATGTGAAGAGCAATCAGACTTTTGAAGCATATTTCGATGAACGTCTGAGCCTAAAAGACAATCTGTTGCTGCTGGAAGAGCTGTGTGAAACAGGCTTAAGTCAAGCACTGGTCTATGAGCCGAATAAAAAGATATTCCTGGATCGGAATATCCCTTTGAAAGATTTCGGCTCCAACGGTTTCATCAGCCTGGATATCTTTATTTAGCCGATTTTAGTTTATATACGACGATTTCGCTGTCGGCCAGGAAGCGGGCGTTATTGAGGTAGCGTCCGATGCCGTTGTTGATATCCAGCGTTACACCGTTTTTGGTCAGCTTGCCACGATAGTATTTCTTACAACCGTATTCTCTGGCAAAAAGCGAGATCAGCGGAATATAGACCTGACCTCCCCGCGAGTGACCGGCGGAAAGATAGTCGGCGTTGTAGCCAAGTACGGAATCGAAGATATCCGGACAATGGGAAACGGCAAAAGTAAAGTAGTTGGCGTTGGCGTTGCTAAAAGCCTGCGTGACATCGGGATCGCCGGATACCAGAGAATCGATACCGGTGAGATTGATGTAGCTGTTTTTATCGATGCTGATGAGCTTCGATTCGTTGTTTAAGATGATAAAGCCCGATCCTTCCAGGATCTCACTGGTTTTTTGCAGGTCGAGATGATCCTGATCGCCATAGACGGCATATTTGCCAAAACGGGCGTCAAGACTGCTTAACTTGTTCTGCAAGGTGGAGATCTGTTCCTGGCTTATGTCGATACCCGGATATAGCAGGTCGCCTTCAAAGACGATGATGTCCGGTTTGAATGAATCGATGGTTTTAATAAGCTCATCCAGCAGATCATCGGAAATGAACTGACCGTAATACAGATCGGAAAAGCATATCAGCAATAATCCATCGCTGTCTTCATCCAGCTTACTTGAACTGATGGTCTCTTCTCTGATCTGAAAAGTCCGGCAGTTGACGACCGTCGAATTATACCAGATACCGGTACCGATAAGGATGAGACAAGCAAGGGCTATCGCTATCTTTTTAACCATAAACTAATTATAATTCAGCAAAGGGAAAAAGCCTATGTTTAGATCAAAGAGGTTCACACAATTTTACATATTTAAAACATAATGTGGATATAGACTTTTTGTACTATATAGGTGCAAGGAAGTGAGGCCTTGCCGATACTAGCCCCCTAAAATCAGTTGTATCGTATATATTTATCCCCTTAAATAATCAAAAG
>JAFRIG010000055.1 GCA_017432895.1 Erysipelotrichaceae bacterium
ACATATAAAAACATAATATTTGACATTTACCGGACACCCGTGATCCCATCAGACCATCAAAAAAACCGATATTATCGGCTTATTGAAGATATGATATATTCTCATTTATGAAATCAGAGACAAAGAGGTGTCAAAAACCCGTATATCAGGCCAAGAAAAAAGGCGGCGGTGGCTGCATGGTCTATGAATAAACATATTTACTTAAGTGTCCTTGAAAAGGTAAAATAAATGTATCAAAAAACGCTTATAAAAAATAAACAGAAAGGAAAATAATATGGGTTTATTCGACAAATTATTCAAGAAAGAAGAAGAGATCAATCTTCCTGCCTTAGAGAATGTTTCCGATGATGATATCGTCGCTTTGGCTGATGGCGAGTTAATTGATATCTCGACGGTATCCGATCCCGTCTTTGCGGAACAGATGATGGGCAAGTCCACAGCCTTCAAGTATCCGGAAGGAAAGACAGTATTATGTTCTCCTGCCAACGGTACTTTAGCCGTCTTATTCCCCACAGGTCATGCCTATGGCATCATGATGAACAATGGTGTAGAATTACTCGTTCATTGTGGTGTCGATACAGTCAATGCCAAAGGAGATGGCTTTAAGCTCTTAGGCAAGAAACAGGGCGATGCAGTCAAAGCCGGTGATCCGATCGTTGAAGTGGATGTTGCCAAGTTATCCAAGACCTATGACATGTCTACGATGTTAATTATTACCAACCCCAATGATAAAGAGTTAGATTTCATCGAACCGCAGACAGTCACAAGAGGACAGAAAGTAGTCAAATAAAAAACGAGGGATCTTAATGATCCCTTTAGTATATTCCGGTGTGCAGTTCAGATCTTTTGAGCTGTTCGACAAAGTGTTTCAAGGCAACGTTATCGTTGTCTTTTTTATAGATCGCATGGATCTCTTCGACCTCCTTTTCACCTTTCATCGGAATAAAGACCAGACCTTCGGCGTTGTTGATCTTTTTAACGCAGTAGTCGGGCATGATGGAAATGCCTTCTTCGGCAGCCACCATGATCAGGATCGATTCGATGTCGGTGGATCGGCAGATGATGTTGGGTCGATAGCCGGCCTGGTGGTAGAGGTCCATGAATTGCGAGTCACCGTAGTTGTCGGAAAGTTCCGAAGGAGACATGTAGATGATGGATTCGGAATTGAAGTCGCTTCTTTCCAGATATTCCCTCTGGCCCAGAGGATGGGAGGCATATAGAGCGGCCATCAGTCTTGCTTTTTCGATCTCTATGGCATTATAGGCCTTGTCCGAACGCAGATTGGTGGAATCCCAGGTGAAGATGATGTCATACTCGTTGTTCTGTAATGAGGCGGCCAGCGAATCGGAAGTATCGCGATAGCACATCAGCAAGACATTAGGCAGGGTCCGATGAAACTGACGCAAAGAATCGGAAAGTCCGCTTCTTTCATAGCCTTTGATGTAGCCGATCCGTAAAGTGCCGCTGATGCCGGTCGAGGCTTCATTGGCTCTTTCCCTGGCGTCGTTTAAGCGGGTGAGGATGAGTTTGGCATCGCTTAAGAAGCTGTTTCCGGCCGGGGTCAAAGTGATGGGCCTGGTGGAGCGGTTGATGAGTTTGCAGCCAAGATCGTCTTCCAGGGCCTTGATCTGCTGGGTCATGGCGGTCTGAGTGATGTAGTTTTCTTCGGCGGCAGCCGAGAAACTTAGATGTTTGGCTACGGAGATGAAGTATTTGAGCTGATTAGTGTTCATAATGGCCTCTAATATAAGTTTTACTTATATTATTATGCAAAAATCAGGCTTAACATGCAAGCAAGACCATGGTTAAATATAAACATGAATAATACTTCCAGGACGATGCAAAACTTGAAAGACTATATCTGGCTGAGCGTTGCGAGTCTGCTTATCGCGATGGCGGTCAAGATGTATCTGGTTCCCTGTCATATCGTGACGGGTTCCGTTTCGGGTCTGGCTTTGCTGGTAAGTGAAATAATCAAACTGAACGATTCTTTGATCGTTTTGCTTATGAATATCTTATGTCTGGTCATCGGCGTGATCTGCTTAGGCAAGAAGTTCGGTGTCAGATGTGTCTATATCTCCATCCTTCTCCCCCTTTTGATGGAGCTCATTCCGGAAAATACGAGACTGTTAAGCGGCAACATCCTGGTCAACATTTTCGCTTTCCTGATGCTGCTGACACCTGGTCAGTGCATCATGCTGGCAATGGATACGACTTCGGGCGGTCTGGATACGATCGCTGAAGTATTGGCCAGGAAGCTGAAGGTCTCGACGGGATTGATGATCGCTGCTACCGGGATCGCGGTTTCCTTGCTGACGATCTCGGTCTATGGCCTGCAGATCGCTCTCATGGGTGCCCTGGTCACGTTGGCCAACGGTCTGATGATCAACGGCTTCGATCTGATCTGTAGAATGCTGCTAAGAAGCGGGAAGCAGACATCCAAAGCTCACGCATGAAAAAGATATGGTTGCCCATATCTTTTAATATTAATCGACCCCGAACAGCAGTTCCTTATAGGAAGGCATCGGCCAATATTTGCGGTCGCTGATCAGTTCCAGTTCATCGGTGTTTTTTCTGATGGCATTCATAAGCGGAATGATGGAATCGTGATAGAAGAAGGACTTTTTTAAAGGATCGGATTCCTTGTTTTCTTTAAGCAATTTCTCCATCTCATCAAGATCTTTGAGTATCGCTTTTTTAAGTTCACTTACTTTCTTTAATGTCCTGAATTCATAGGAATCCTCATAAGTTAACTGCAGATCCTTCTTGTCTTTTAAGATTTTTGTAAGCTCAGCTTCAAAAGCACTCGTTGAAGGCAGGATGTCCTTCTTCAACATGTCCGCCATCGTCAAGGCTTCGATGTTGATGGTCTTGTAGTATTTCTCCAGATAGATCTCATAGCGGGAGTGACATTCGCTTTCACTTAAGACGCGGTTTCTGGTAAAGACTTCGACATTTTTCTCATCCAGATAATGAGATAATGCTGCCGGAGTGGAAGGATAGTTGGACAGTCCGCGTTTTTCGGCTTCTAAGATCCAAGAAGGATCGTATCCGTTGCCATTGAAGATGATGCGGGAGTGTTCGTTGAGCGTATCTTCGATGATCTGCTGGATCCCGCTGTTTAGATCTTCACAGTTTTCCAGAGTATCCGCAAAACCTTTGAGCTCTTGCGCGATGACGGTGTTTAGGATCGTGTTGGGTGTGGATATCGAAGCGGAAGAACCGGGCATCCGGAATTCGAACTTGTTGCCGGTAAAGGCGAAAGGCGAAGTACGGTTGCGGTCGGTATTGTCTTTAGGAAAGGAGGGGATGGTGTGGACACCGATCGTCATCGGATCCCTTTCTCTATTGCGGTTGGCTTTGTGCAGGCGGATGTTTTCCAGTATCTCGCTTAGCTCATCACCTAAGAAGATGGAGACGATGGCCGGTGGTGCTTCGGAGGCTCCTAAACGGTGGTCGTTGCCGGCCGAGGAGATTGAGATACGTAACAGATCCTGATATTCGTCGATGGCTTTGATTATCGCACTTAAAAACAGTAAAAACTGGGCATTTTCTTCCGGGGTATCGCCCGGATCCAGCAGGTTGACACCGGTATCGGTCTTGAGTGACCAGTTGTTGTGCTTGCCTGAACCGTTGACCCCGGCAAAGGGTTTTTCATGAAGCAGACACTCTAAACCGTGCTTGCGGGCGGTCTTTTTCATGATCTCCATCGTGAGATTGTTCTGGTCGGCGGAGACGTTGACGGTCAAGAAGTTGTTGGCCAGTTCGTGCTGGGAAGGGGCCACTTCGTTGTGTTCGGTCTTGGCCTGGATACCGACTTTCCACAGTTCTTCATTGAGGTCTTTCATGAACTCGGAGACACGGGTCTTGATGGAACCGTAGTAGTGATCGTTCATCTCCTGGCCTTTGGGCGGCATCGCCCCAAACAGCGTGCGTCCGGTGAAGATCAGATCTTCCCTGAGGTCGTAGTATTTCTTGTCGATCAGGAAGTATTCCTGTTCGGCTCCGGCTGTGGCTTTGACGTGGTCGACGTCTTTGTTGCCGAAGAGTTTCAAGATACGCATGGCTTGAATATTCAAAGCTTCCATCGATCTTAAAAGCGGGGTCTTATGGTCAAGGGCCTCACCCGAATAGGAACAGAAGACCGTGGGGATGCATAGGATATTGTCTTTGATGAAGGCGTAGGAGGTCGGGTCCCAGGCCGTATAGCCGCGGGCTTCAAAGGTGTCTCTTAAACCGCCGGAAGGAAAGGATGAGGCGTCGGCTTCGCCTTTGACCAGATTGGAAGGTGAGAACTCCATGATGATCTTGCCGCCGCCGGCCGTGGAGACGAACTCTCGTGTTTCTCGGCTGTCGCTCCGGAGAGTGGATGGAACCAGTGAGTGAAATGCGTGGCGCCGTTTTCGATGGCCCAGTCTTTCATGGCGGCAGCGACGTCTTTGGCGATCTGGTAGTCCAGGCTTTCACCGTTCTTGATGGTCTTTGACAGCTGCGCATAGACTTCAGGAGACAATCTTTCTTTCATTACGGCATCATTGAATACTTTTGAGCCGAAGGTTTCCATGATCTTTGTCATAAGTTTCTTTCCTCTTCTTTCTTTAAAGCGGCTTGAAGCAGGCCTGCAAACAGGGGATGCGGTTTATTGGGACGGGATTTGAATTCCGGATGGAACTGGACCCCGATGAAATAGCTGTTGTCTTTGTGTTCGATCGTTTCGACGATGTAGTCATCAGGAGAAGTACCCGAGATCACTAAGCCGTTTTTCTGCAGTTCCTGGCGGAAGATGTTGGAGAATTCATAGCGGTGGCGATGCCTCTCGGAAATACTTTCACTGCCATAGACTTTTTGTATTATTGTACCCTTTTTCAGTTCACATGGGTATGCCCCGAGGCGAAGCGTTCCGCCTTTGGCGGTATTATCGCTCTGGTCGGGGAGGAAGTCGATAACTTTGTAGGGGCTCTCGGGATCAAATTCCCGGGAGTTGGCCTTAGCCATATGACAAACATGGCGGGCGAATTCGATGACCGCCACCTGCATGCCCAGACAGATGCCTAGATAGGGCACATCGTTTTCCCGGCAATATTTAGCTGTCGTGATCATGCCTTCGATGCCACGATTGCCAAAACCGCCGGGGACGATGATGCCGTCGCAGTCTTTGAGTTTTTCTTCGACATTATCTTCTTCGATGCCTTCAGAGTCGATCCATTTTATTTTGACCTTGCAAGAGCACTGATAGCCGGCATGGACCAGAGCTTCAGCGATCGAAAGGTAGGCGTCGTGGAGTTTGACGTATTTGCCGACCAGGCCGATGGTGATCCTGTGTTGAGGGTGTTTGGCTTTTGTTATCATCTGTTTCCAGTCATCGAGATCAGGTTCGTGCGTCTGAATACCTAGCTGTTTACAGACGTTGTCAGCCAGTTTCTGTTTTTCCAGCAATAAAGGTATTTCATAGAGGATGGGAACAGTACGGTTTTCGATGACGCACTCTCTCGAGATATTGCCGAAAAGGGCGATCTTGTCGAAGATCTCTTCTTCCAGACTCTTGGAACATCTAAGGACGACGATGTTGGGTTTGATGCCCATACCCTGCAGTTCTTTTAAAGAGTGCTGGGCGGGTTTGGACTTGTGTTCCTTGGAACATTCCAGATAAGGTACCAGAGCTACATGGATGTAGCAGACGTTTGAAAGGCCCTGTTCCAGGCCGATCTGACGGATGGCTTCGATGAAGGGCTGGCCTTCAATGTCGCCGATCGTCCCGCCCACTTCGCAAATCAGCACATCAGGGTCGTTTTTACGGGCAGCCGCATAGATGAAGTCCTTGATCTCACCGGTGATATGGGGGATGACCTGGACGGTCTTGCCCAGGTATTCGCCTTTTCTTTCCTTGTTCAGAACATTCCAGTAGACCTTGCCGGTAGTGAGGTTGGAATACTTGTTGAGATCTTCGTCGATGAATCTTTCGTAGTGGCCCAGATCCAGGTCAGTCTCGGCACCGTCGTTGGTGACGTAGACTTCGCCATGCTGGTAGGGAGACATGGTGCCGGGGTCGACGTTGATATAGGGATCGAGTTTCTGCGATGCGACTTTAAGGCCTCTGGCTTTCAAGAGCCGGCCTAAAGAGGCGGCGGTAATGCCTTTGCCTAGACCCGATACGACACCGCCTGTCACAAAGATGAATTTTGTCATGATACGCCTCCTAAAATAAATAAAAACAACATCCCTTTGGATGCCGTCACTGATGGGGTTTCAAAACCATCTTCCATCATTAATCATGTATGGAATCATGTATTTTAGGGTACGCGTACTTAAAATACTATTTCATGATAGACCTATGAAAAAGTACTTGTCAATAATAAATCCCGGGAAATATTTTTGGAAATAAAAATTGTTAATTCTGTTACAATAAAGATGATTTGGAGGCTTGAATTATGAAACTGATGATCGCTTCGGATATCCATGGCAGTGCCTTTTATTGCAGGAAAATGATGGAAAGATATGAGGAAGAAAAACCTGATAAGCTGCTGCTTCTGGGAGATCTGCTTTACCATGGCCCGCGCAATGCCTTGCCGGATAGATATGAGCCAAAAGAAGTCATCGAAATGTTGAATGGAATAAAAGACAAGATCCTTTGCGTCAGGGGCAACTGCGATTGCGATGTCGATCAGATGGTCATGGAGTTTCCGATCATGGCCGATTACGGCTTCTTATGTGTGAATGATATCCCCATCTATGCCACTCATGGTCATGTCATCAACCAGAACAAGCCCTTGATAGGTCTTAAGGGCATTCTCTTATGCGGACATACGCATGTGCCGGCGAAAGAGGAGTGTGACGGTTTCGTGTATCTCAATCCCGGTTCGGTAGCGATCCCGAAGAAGGAGTCCTGCCATTCCTATATGGTTTTAGAAGCAAACACTTTCCTTTGGAAAGATGTGGTGAATGGGGAAGTCTATATGACTTACGAATATGAATAACTGATTGTTGAAAAAAATTCGACTTTAGGTCAAAATATATGTAGATATGGCGAAAGATATGCTGACTTGAGAGAGCGGTTTATCCTACCATCTTGGAAAGGTGGCGTACTGAAAGGTACCACAGGTTCGAATCCTGTAGTCAGCGCCATATGAACTTAAAGCCTTTGAAAGATAAGGCTTTTTGTTTTACATGCTTTCCGGTTAACCGATGATTTAAATGAAAGAAAAAAGGGTTGGTTAGATATGAAGTCGGATATGATGGAATACAAAAGCTGATGACACAACTAAAAACCCAGCTTAAGCCGGGGTCTTGTTTTTATCGCTGTAGGCGACATAACATTCGTGATAGAAGATGTCGAAGAAGAAGTTGAGTCCGTAATTATTGTAGACGTTGCGGGCAGCGATGATGTTGCGGGAAGAGATCCTGATATCGTTGCTGAGATAATAGATGAAAGAATAGGCCTTTTCAAAGGTTGCAGTCCTGTTCATGGTGATCAGACACTTGCGGGCTTTGATCTGATCGAGCTGTTTATCGATGGCCAGGGCGAAGTTGCCGGTAACGGAACACACCAGCAGCAGATCGTCTTTTTTTAGTGTTTCCAGTAATGAAATATTTTTGGAAGCGCTGGTGATGATCCTGATCAGTTTGCCGGTCGTCAAGACCTGCTGCTGAAACAGCTTGCAGGCATAGGAAGAATCTTCGGCAGTCAATATGACGACATTTTCGGCCTTGAGGAAGTAGTTTAATAATTTTTTGAAATCGGAACCGCCTGTCGTTTTAGCGATGTCTTCGATCATTTCGTTGATGGAGTCGGAGATGTACTCTCGATAGTAGGCGTGGTCGGTATAGTCGATAAAGGCGTTTTCATGGGCTATAACTTCTTCAAGGGATGCTTTCATCTGGGTGAAGGAGTCGTAGCCGATGCTTTTGATGAAACGCTGGACGGAACTGCGGGATACGTAACAGTCTTCGGCGATCTTGTAGATGGAGATATTCTTTATCCTTGTCAGGTTCAAGAGAAAATATCTGGCGATCACAAAATTGGTGTCGTTTTCGTCGTTTTTGTTTAGCTGGGCTAACAAAGAGGTCAGAAGGTTGAATCTGACGATACTGTGATCGTTATTATATAGATTGGCGTCCATATAAAAATATTAACACCCGACATTTTTGGTGTCAAAAGCTGATACCAAAATTGCGGTTTGGTATCACAAGTTGAGACCGGAATTCTGATAGCGTTTTCATATAATTTAGGTATAAAAAGGAGAAAACATGAAACACAACACAAATCCTGTATTTCCTGAAGGTTTCTTATGGGGTGCTTCATCAGCAGCCTGGCAGGTCGAAGGAGCGACCTTGGAAGATGGCCGTACACCGGCTATCATCGACCTGAATTCGCAGACGAAAAAACCTTTCGCTGACAATTCGATCGCTTCCGACCACTATCACCACTACAAAGAAGATGTGGCGCTGATGAAAGAGTGTGGTTTTACGAGCTATCGCTTCGGTATTTCCTGGTCAAGGATCATTCCGGCAGCCGATCGCAAAGTAAATCCGAAGGGTATCGAATTCTACAACAACCTGATCAATGAACTTAAGGCAGCCGGTATCGAACCGATCGTCACGATGTATCACTATGATATGCCGGTTTGGGTCGATGAAAAGTACGGCGGCTGGCATGACAGAGCCATCATCGATGAGTTCGACTACTATTGCCGCGTGCTGTTCGAGAATTTTGGTGACAGAGTAAAATACTGGCTGTCCATCAATGAACAGAACATGCAGATAGTCTATGGCGACTGGCTGGGTGTATCCAAAGGCTGCACTGACTGGTTTAGAGAGAAGTGGGACATCAACCACATCATGAACATGTGCCATGCCAAGGCGGTCATCGCCTGCCATGAATTGGTCGAAGGCGGCAAGATCGGTCCGGTCCCGGGCTATGTCCCGATCTATCCGAAATCCTGCAAGCCGGAAGATCAGATCGCAGCCATGAATGCGGAAGAGTTCACGGAAAAGATCTGGAACGACACTTACGCTTATCGCAACTATTCGACTTTCTTACAGAACTACTGGAAAGAAAACGACATCCATCCCGATATCAGGGAAGGCGATATGGAACTGCTCGAGCAGGCCAAGATCGACTTCATCGCCGTCAACTGCTACCGTTCCGATGTCGGCAAGTGGCCCGATCCTTCCTATGTCCAGGAGATCGGTTTGAACAAATACGGCCGCAAGGGCGAATTCGTCTATACCAACTGGCCTGGTCTGTACGCTTTGGATAGAAACCCGTTTGTCGAAACGACCGACTGGGATTGGCACATCGACGGTGTTTCAATGAGATATGCGTTAAGGTACATGTGGGATCACTACCATCTGCCGATGGTCATCACGGAAGCCGGTTTCGGTGCTCATGAAGATCTTGGTGAAGACGGAAAGATCCACGACCAGTATCGTATCGATTATCTGCGCGACTACATCTACAATGTCGGTCTGGCGATCGCGGATGGCGTCGAGGTCTTCGGTTTCAACCCGTGGTCCTTCACCGATCTGCTTTCTACCGGCAACGGTATGGCCAAGCGTTACGGCTTAGTCTTCGTCAACAGGACGGATGATGATCTGCGCGATATGAAGAGATACAAGAAGGATTCCTTCTACTGGTATTCCGATCTGATCAAGTCCAACGGTCAAAACTGGGGCTATGACATGTCTGAATGGAGAGATTTCGAAAAGACGACCGATATCGCTTCCGATCTGAAGGACAAGATCAAAAATCCTGAATGGAATGTTTAAAAAGCTTTACCAACAAAATAAGAAAGGGGTTATTTAATGGCAAAGAAAGATTATAAGAAATTATCCGATGATATTATCGCCGCCTGTGGTGGTGTCGATAATATCCTTTCCGCTTCTCACTGCATGACGCGTTTGAGAATGAACCTGAGAGATCCGGGCAAGCTCGATCTTGAAGAAGCGAAGAAGATCCCGGGTGTCATCAACATCGTTGTTCAGAATGGTGAGCAGCAGTTCGTCATCGGCCAGGATGTCGCTACACTTTACGAAGAAGTTACCAAGAACGATATCAAGGCTGCCGGTTCCGTTGATGATGCCGATGCATTGAAGGCTGATACCCAGACTAAAGGAAGCGTCGTTGAGGCTATCCTGTCCTATGTCGGCGGTACCTTCTCACCGATCATTCCGGTCTTTATCGCCGGTGGTTTGACCGGTGCGGTCATCTCTCTGTTACAGACGTTCGCAGGTCTGGATGCTTCCAGCGGTACGGTCTTCGTACTGACGGCTATTCAGCAGGCGATGCTCTACTTCTTGCCTGTTTATATCGGTTTCTCCAGTGCGACCAGACTGAAATCCAATCCTTATCTGGGTGCCTTCCTGGGTGCCATCTTACTCTATGTCACGCTCAATCGTGGTGAAGAGCTCAACTTCTTAGGCATCAATGTTGCCAACATCGGCTACAACGGCCAGATCTTCCCGGTCGTCCTGGGTACGCTGTTCATGTCCGTCGTCTATCGTTTCCTGCAGAACCATCTGCCGATCGTCTTAAGGACTGTCTTATTACCGGTCTTGACGATGCTGATCACGGTTCCGGTCACGCTGATCGTCTTAGGTCCGTTAGGATATTGGGTAGGTACGGGTCTTGCTAATGCGGTCCTGGCTATCTATCGTGCCTTCCCGGCTTTGGCGGTTGCGATCATCGGTGCTACGACGGTATGGCTCGTCTTCTTCGGTATGAACAATGCCACTTATCCGGTCCTGTTCCTCTTACTGGCAGAAGTCGGTTCCGACCCGCTGATCTGTACCGGTATGGCTCCGGCCAACGTCGCTGTCGGTGGTGCATGTCTTGCTTACGCTTTACTGCAGAAAGATGCTGACAAGAGAGGCGTCGGTATCTCTTCCGGTATCACTGCTTTATCAGGTATCACGGAGCCGGGCGTCTACGGCGTCCTGTTCCCGAACCGTTATCCGCTCATCGGTGCGATGGTCGGCGGCGGTGTCGGCGGTTTCCTGGCCGGTCTGTTTGGTCTGACACAGTATGTCGTTGCCAACCCGGGCTTCATTTCCTTCGCGGCTTACTTCAATCCGGATGGAACCTGGGGCAACTTCTGGGGCATGATGGGTGTCATGGTCCTGGCAGTCATCATCGGCTTTGCCGTAACTTACATCCTGGGCAAAAGAGCCGAAGCCAAGAAATAAGTCTTGAATCATTACGGAAGCGGGTCAAAGGATCCGCTTCCTTTTTCTTTCTGTTAATATGGTGATAGAAGAGGTGTTTCTATGCAAAAGATCGAGATGGCTAAATGGCCAAGAAAAGAGATCTATGAGTTCTTTTTAGGACTTTCCGATCCGTTTTATATGGTGAGTTTCAAACAGGATGTAAGCGGACTCTATGACCTGTGCAAAAGAAAGGGACTGTCCTTTTACAGTGCCTTGATCTGGGTATGCGATGAAGCGATCAATTCGATCGAAGCCTTCCGCTATGCCATGGCAGATGGTCAGCTTGTCTTATATGATAAAAGAGATCCCAGTTTCACCATCCTAAAAAAGGATCAGGAGAATTTTCAGATCGTGACCATGGATCATGATGAAGACTTGGAGAGCTTCTGTTTCAAGGCCAAAGAAAAGAGCGAAAAACAGGACTTCTTCATCGATATGAGCAGAGAAACCGAAGATCTGATCTACTATTCCTGTCTGCCTTGGCTGGATCTGACGTCATTGACCAATGAGAAAGATCTTAGCAATGAAAAATCACGTTGCGATTCCATTCCCCGCATTGCCTGGGGCAAATATATCAATGATGGAGATAAGAAGATCCTGACGATCTCGATGGAAGTCAATCATCGCTTCATCGACGGTTATCATATCGGACTGTTTTCTAAAAGATGTGCTGAGATCATAGACAGGCTTAATGCCTTGGAGTTATAAAGATGGCTGAGAAAAAGACCGTAACATTCTATTATGTCAGACATGGCACCACGCTGTTCAACCGGCTGGGAAGGATGCAGGGGCGTTGCGATGCGCCGTTAGAAAAAGAGGGCATCGCTCAGGCCTATGAAGCCAGGGAAGAACTCAAGGACATTGATTTTGACAGAGCCTATACTTCGACCAGCGAAAGGTGTATCGATACGGCTCATATCGTCTTACAAGGAAGAGACGTACCTTTGATCTATACCAAGGATCTCAAGGAGATGAGCTGGGGCGACTATGAAGGAGCTCTGATAAGTGATGCACCGGAAGAGATCAATAAAAGAAGATACGGCGATGCCGACTGGTCCGATGTCGGTGGCGAGAATCTGACGATGTTGAGGGAAAGAGTTCTGAAAGCTTATGGCAAGATCTATGAGGAAAGTGAAGATGGCGATCAGATCCTGATCGTCTCCCATGGAGCCATCTTCATGCATATGATACAGCTGGTCTTTGGCTTTAACCGTAAGTACATGTACAGACTGATGGAGGAACATGGGGAAAAGAGCCATCCGGTGAAACATGGCTTTGCGGCCATCTTCAGGATGAAAGAAAAAGATGACTTTGAACTATTGAAGATCAACGGCCACTACGATGGCTTCCTGGAAGATCTTGGTTCCTATAAATAAAACAAGGCCGCAACTGCGGCCTTGTCTGTTTAATAATTTGTTTTCTTACATCAGAGACAGGAACATCTCTTTGATGTCTTCGACCGTGACCGGACGTGGGTTGCCTGGCGTGCAGGCATCCTTTAAGGCATCAGCCGAGAGGGCATCGACATCTTCCATCGGTACGACGTTCTTCAAGGACATTTCGATACCGACATCTTCGCCCAGCTTCTTGACAGCGGCTACTGCTGCGGCTCTGGCTTCTTCCAAAGGCATCGTGTAAGCACCTTCAACGCCAAAGGCATCGGCGATGTCGCGGTACTTCTCACCGGTGACCGGTGCATTGTAGGCCATGACGGTTGGAAGCAGAGTTGCGCAAGCTTTGCCATGAGGCATGTTGTAGTAGGCGGAAAGGGTGTGAGCCATGGAGTGGTCGACACCAAGACCGACGTTGGAGAAGCCCATGCCGGCGATGTATTGTGCCAAGGCCATCGCTTCTCTGCCTTCCGGTTCGTTCTTGACGGCAGCTCTGAGGTTCTTGGCGATCATGCGGATCGCTTTGATGTGGAACATGTCGGAGAGTTCCCAGGCCCCACCGGTGATGTAGCCTTCAATGGCGTGGGTCAAAGCATCCATACCGGTCGCAGCGGTCAGTCCGGCAGGCATTGAGGCCATCATTTCCGGGTCGACAAAGGCGACGATCGGGATATCATGGACGTCGACACAGACGAATTTGCGTTTGTTTTCCGGGTCGGTAATGACGTAGTTGATCGTAACTTCAGCAGCGGTACCAGCTGTGGTCGGAACGGCCAGGATCGGGGTGCAGGGGTTCTTGGTCGGTGCTACGCCTTCCAGGGATCTGACATCGGCGAATTCCGGGTTGGTGTTGATGATACCGATGGCTTTGGAAGTATCCATCGAAGAACCGCCACCGATGGCGATGATGCAGTCAGCCTCAGCTTCGGCAAAAGCTTTGACGCCGGTCTGGACGTTTTCGATCGTCGGGTTGGGCTGAATGTTGGAATAAAGTGTATAAGGGATCTTGGCTTCATCGAGCAGGTCGGTGACTTTGGCAGTGACGCCGAATTTTACGAGGTCGGGGTCGGATGCCACAAAGGCTTTCTTGAAGCCGCGATTTCTGATCTCGGTTACGATCTCTTTGATCGCTCCGGGACCGTGATATGAAGTTTCATTTAGAACAAAACGATTTGCCATTATATTTCCTCCGTTTTCTGATTTTAGTATATTAAATTGTGATAAAATTCACAAATAAAATAATCGTAAAATGTGACATTTGAAACAAAATAAAAAATGTAAACGTTTTACATGGGAAAATCGGATCTAATGCTTTGACAAGGGGTCACTAAAAGGTAAAATTGAGGTATGAAAATGGAATATGTAAGATTCGGAGATGGCCTAAAGCAGATGGTCATCCTGCCGGGTATATCTTTGAAACCGGTAACTGCGGCATCCCAGGCTATTATGGATGCCTACGATATATTTGCGAAAGACTTTACGGTCTATCTTTTCGATTATGCCGATGATCCTAAAGAGGATCTGAAAATCGAAGATATGGCCGATGATGTGGCAGAAGCATTGAAAGAACTGGAATTAAAAGACGTCTATCTTTATGGCGTTTCGATGGGAGGTATGGTAGCTCAATGCCTGTGCATCAGATATCCCGGTCTTGTAAGGAAACTGGCCTTGACTTCCACGGTCAGCAGGGTAGCTTCCAACGACAAGACTTCTTCCTGGCTTAAGTGTGCCATGGACAAGGATATCCTGGGTCTGGTAAGTAACTTCATGAAAGACGTGTATACCGATGAACTGTATGAACAGCTCATCGATGCGACTTTGCCGATGTATAAGGATCTTTCCGATGAGGAACTTAGAGCCTTCACCATCAGGTTAAAAGCGGCGGAACAGTTCGATGTGAGTGAAGAACTGTATAAGATCGATATACCCGTGCTGGTTTTGGGTTCCAAGTGCGACAGAGTCTTTGACTGGAACCAGATGGCGCAAACGGCGCAGATATTAAACTGCGAATCATATTTTTATGAAGGTTATTCCCACGCTGTCTATGATGAGGCCGATGATATCAAACAGCGTATCCTGGATTTTTATTTGCGATAGAAAGAAGGAATTATTATGAGCTGTACGACGATTCTGGTGGGCAAGAAGGCGACATATGATGGTTCAACGATGATCGCTCGAAATGATGATGGTTTTTACGATGTCAAGAAGCTGATCGTAGTGGATCCCTCCAAACAGCCCAAGAAGTACAAAAGCAAGATCTCGCATCTGCAGATCGAATTGCCAAAGAACCCTTTGCGATACACTTCGACCCCTTCGGTCGATCCGAAAAACGGCATCTGGGCAGCCAACGGTATCAATGAGGCCAATGTCGGCATGACGGCAACGGAGACCATCTCTTCCAATCCTTTGGTACTGGGGGCTGATCCCTATGTGGTCTACAAGGAAAAGAAAGGCAAACAGAAAGAGGAAGCCGGCGGTATTGGCGAAGAAGATCTCGTCGTGCTGGTTTTGCCATATATCAGGACAGCCAGAGAAGGCGTTGAACGTCTGGGTTCGCTTCTGGAACAGTATGGGACCTATGAGCCCAATGGCGTCGCTTTCAACGATGAAAACGAGTGCTGGTGGCTGGAGACCATCGGTGGACACCATTGGATCGCCAAAAGAGTAAAGGATGACGAGTATGTCATGATGCCCAACCAGTTTGGCATCGACAATTTCGATCTCAAGGATGCCTATGGTGAGCAGAAGGAAAACATGTGTTCCAAGGATCTGAAGAAGTTCATCAAGGACAATCATCTCGATCTCAATATGGACAAGACTTTCAACCCGCGCTGGGTCTTCGGTTCCCATTCCGACGGTGACCATGTCTACAATACGCCCAGAGCCTGGTTCATGGGCCGTTACTTTAATCCGCATACCTTCAAGTGGGATGGTGAGAATGCCGACTATACGCCGGAAAGTGATGACATCCCCTGGGCTTTGAAACCGGAAAAGAAGATCACGGTGGAAGATGTCAAGTACATCCTTTCTTCCTACTATCAGGGCACACCTTACAATCCTTATCAGAAGGCCAACGATCCCAAGAAGGGCATCTATCGTCCGATCGGCATCAGCCGGACCGGCGTCATGGCTGTCTTGCAGATAAGGGGCTACATGCCTAAGGAACTCAAGGGTATCGAATGGGTCTGCTTCGGTTCCAATCCGTTCAATACGGTCGTGCCGGTCTACACCTATACCGACAGAATGCCCAAGTATCTCAGTGAGACGACCCTGGAAGTTGACACTGATACCTTCTACTGGGGTAGCCGTCTGATCGGGGCCCTGGCTGATCCCAACTACGGCACATCCATCCAGCATATCGAAAGATATCAGATGGCGGTACCTGCAAAGGGACATGGCTTTATCAACGAATATGATGAGAAGATGTTGAAAGAAAAGGATTACTCTTTGATCAACGAAGCCAACGAAAAGATCTGTGCTATGGCTAAGGAAGAGACATTAAAGACTTTGGGCAAGGTACTTCATGATGCCAGTACGCATATGAAGTGCAACTATTCAAGAACCGACAACTAAACAGAAGATCCCGCAAAGGGATCTTTTTATAACGATTTGTGGTATAGGATCGCATTTGTTATAACGGTAAAAATGGCTTAATATTTAGTTAGAAGTAAATATACACCATAAACGGAAAGAGTCTGAAAAATCGGATCTCTTTTCTAAATAACGGAAACTTTTATCCATTTGCGATCAGTTATACACAAAGCAATTAAGGAGGTCGACATCATGAAGAAAATCATACTTGTACTGTGTCTTTTCCTGTTATGCGCCTGTAACGGAAAAACTCAAGAGGAAGTAAAGACACCGGTCATTGCAGGCAAGACCTACTACAATACCTACGATGAATTCGATAATATCGAACATTCCAAGATCTGGTTTGGTAAAGACGGTTCCTATGTCATGAAGGACAACTTCTATGATGGATACTATGAGATTACCGGCACCTGGTCGGTGAATGAAGATGTCTGTACGGCGGAAGTGGAAAGCAGTGGAGTCGGCGATTTCAAGCGTATCATCTTCGAGATCAAGGATGAGGATACCCTGATCCTAAAGACGACACTGGCGGGTTCCAAGATGGATGAAGTCTTTTCGACAACGGAAGTAAAAGGAAGCGGCAACTCCGCAAACAATACCGATTCAGGAAAAAACGATACAAAAGCAGAGATCGAACATGTATTCGACCTTGTGGATGGCAGCTATAACGTATTCTGGAATTCCAATCAGAAGACGGAAATCGTATCGATGGTCGAACTGATCAATACCGATATGATCATCTTCCAGGATAAGAACGATTTAGGCGTCAGTGAGTTCCAGGGCACCTTTAAGGAAGAAGACGGCTACATCGTCATCGTTTCTTCTTCCAAAGAATACCCGTTCCCTGCAGGTATGGTCGGAGAAAGATTCTTAAAAATCAAAGACAAGAACACGCTGATCATGGAACAGGATTTCCCGCTCTCAGCTGCCGGAGATGTGTTTACCAATAAGTCGCCAAATTATGACGGAGACTATGTCAAATACAAACACGAACCTTCGGATATGTGTGATGACATGTATCTGCCGATGGTCGAATTCTATTCGGCTGACAGGGATTCGTTTGTCTTCACTGAGAATCTGTTCTCCCAGATGGGCGAGATCTTCGGCTGGTTCGAGGAGACTGACAAAGGCTATATCTGCCATGTCGAGGATGCCCATCAGCTTCAAGGTTTTACGGGTGCTGATGTTAAAGAAATCGAATTCGAAAAGAAAGACAAAGACACCCTGATCCTCAAGACGGATATCTGTATGTGCAGAGCCGGCGATGTATTCAAGCTGGAGCCTTAGGTTTAAGTTATCTAAAACAGAACAAAAGCATTTCAATGTTGTTTATGATCGGATAATGGCATCAAGTCCTGTTTTGAGTTTTTCCAGACACAGTGGCAGTTCAGTTAAAGATATGCCGCTGTAACCGATCATGATCATGGGATCTGTCTGATTATTAGGATTTATATAATAACCTGATGTCGGATAGACGGCAACATCGTATTTATGGAAGAGATCGATGATCTCTTCTTCTTTATATTCAGTCGGGATCTGTAGAAGGAAATGAGATCCCCCGCCAATGCCGAAGACTTTGATCCTGTTAGCATAATGATGATCAATGAAATCGAGGATCAGGTTGTGCTTTTTGCGTAAGACGTTGCGGATCTGGTTGATCCGTTTGCGGTATTCACCGCTTTCGATATATTTCTGCAAGGTCAGCTGTATCAATAATGATGCTGAAGAGCTTAACAGAGTTTCATCGTCTAATGAGATCGAAGCGGGAAGAACGATATAGGAGACTCTTAAGTCCGGTGACAGGGACTTGGAGAAGGAGCCCAAGTAAATAACCCGATCGCGGCTGTCCAGGGAGAAGAGAGCCGGTACCGGCTGTTCCTTGTAACGCAGTTCGGAATCGTAGTCGTCTTCGATGATGTAGCTGCCCGTCTCATAGGCCCACTTCAGTAACTGTACTCTTCTGCCGATAGGCAGGATAGCACCTAAAGGAAACTGATGAGAAGGCGTCACGTAAGCCAGGGCGTGAGTATAGTTAATTAATTCATCAGTCACAATGCCGTTTTCATCGACCCTGACAGGATGGATGATAAAGCCGGCTTTGGAAAAGACTTCCCTGGTATCCCGATGACCGGGGTCTTCACTGATCAGATCGTGGTCGGCCGGCGAAAAGTATTCACTTAACAGTTTCAGAGAATACTGATGGCCGTTGGTGATGATGATCTGTTTGGGGCCGGCGTGGACACCACGGACCTCCTTGAGGTGTTGGCTGATGGCTTTTCTTAAGGAGAATAAGCCCTGAGCTTCACCATCGTGCAGGAAGCTTTGATTTTCCAGAGTATACAGGGCGTCTTTTAAAGCCTTGCGGAAGGCTCTGCTTTTATAGACATTTGGTTCTAACGAGCCATAGCGGAAATCACAGGCATAGGTCTGTTTCTTATGTTCATCGATGGGTTTTTGTTTAGTGATCGGTTGGGGAACCACCATCCGGGGTATCTCTTCCACATAAAAACCGGAACCGACCTTGGAATAGAGAAAACCTTCCGATTCCAACTGCTGGTAGGCATTGAGGACGGTGTTGCGGCTGAGCTGATAATCCTGAGCCATGGTCCTGGTGGCCGGCAGACGTTCATGGGCCTTTCTTTGCTTGGTGATGATCTCTTCCTTTAGCTGATTGTAGAGCTGGAGGTAGACAGGTGTCTTAATGTTTTTATCGATCTTTATCATAATTGGTACCATAAAATTATACAAAATTGGTACTTTTATGTAAAACAATTTGCTGATAAGGTAAGGATGTATACGGAGGTATCTTATGGCAAACGCAAGAACGAAGAAGATAGTATTAACGGCAATGTTTGCGGTGGTCTGCTATGCGGCTTTTGCGTATGGCAAGATCACTATTCCGGTCACGGCGGGAACTTCGACGGCGATCCATATCGCCAATGCGATGGTCGTGCTTTCAGCCTGGTTCTTAGGCCCGGTCTATGGGGGACTGGCGGGGGCTATCGGGCTTTCGATCGCTGATGTCTTAGATCCACGTTATATCGCTTCGGCTCCCAAGACCTTCCTTTTGAAGTTTATGATCGGACTGATTGCAGGGGTGGTAGCCAAGCACTTCCATCTGACGGAAAAGACCGAGAAGAAAGAGATCGTTCCGATCGCGACGACAGCGGCGATCGCAGGCCTGGGTTTCAATGTGATAGCCGATCCGATCGTTGGTTATTTCTATCGTAACTATCTCCTGGGTATTCCCCAGGAAGCAGCCAAGATCATTGCGACCTGGGTAGCGGGAAGCACGGCGATCAATGCGGTGGCCTGCGTCTTTGTTTCCGTGATCTTATATCTGGCTTTGTACAAGACTTTTCTACCGCGATTACCGAAAGACTGATAATATAATGGAAGTATGTTAATAGCAGTAATAGACGGCCAGGGCGGCAATATCGGCAAGCAGCTGGTCAAAAGCATCAAAGAAAGCTTTCCGGAAACGGTTGTCAGGGCGATCGGTACCAATTCGATCGCAACGGGAAATATGCTGAAGGGAGGAGCCGATGAAGCGGCGACGGGGGAGAATGCCCTGATCGTGGCCTGTAAGCAGGCGGATGTCATCGTTGGTCCCATCGGCATCATCGTACCCGATGCATTGCTGGGTGAGGTGTCACCTGTGATGGCTCAGGCGGTCGGTATGAGTAAGGCCAAAAAGGTCCTGATCCCTTTGAACAGATGTGATGTGCTGATCCCGGGAAGTGACGACAAGAGCACGGGCGAATTATTAAACGACGCTTTAAAGATGATCCGTGCTATAATTAGTTAGATCTTTACAGGAAGTAAGGACATCCGGCTGAAGCCTTGTTTTGAAACAGAAACTATTCGATATCATGAAGGTATCGTTTTTCCGGCAAGGAGAAGATACCTTTTATTTATGGAGAGAAATATGAACAGAACAAAACAGTTAGTCCTTACGGCCTTATTCATTGCCATCGGCACCGTTCTGCCGCAGGCCTTCCACATGATCCCCAATGCCGGCAGCGTCGTTCTGCCGATGCACATTCCGGTACTGGTTGCCGGTTTTGCGGTGGGTCCCTTATTCGGCTGCCTTTGCGGTATCTTAACACCGATCCTGTCCCATTTCATTTTCGGCATGCCTCCTACGCCGGTGCTTCCGGGTATGATCTGTGAGCTGGCGATGTATGGCTTCATGACAGGATTATTAAGCCGACTGATCAAGATGGAAAACAAGCTGGTCAAGAACTACGTCGTCCTCATCCTGGCCATGCTGGCGGGGAGAGTCACGTACGGTATCCTCAATTCGCTGATCTTCAGAGCGGGTAACTATTCGCTGCAGACCTGGATCGCCGCAGCCTTCATCACGGCTATTCCGGGTATCATCATTCAGCTGGTATTGATCCCGATCCTGGTGACCAGATTACAGAAGGCCAGATTATTCGATTAAGACAAAAAGAGTGTCAGCAGTTCACATTTATGAGACTGCATTGACAGCTCTTTTTTATTTATCATTGTCATATTCACAATAAATTTATTGTTGAAATAACAATGTGTTTTTTTAAATGAAAATGTGGGAGGTAAATGAAAAGTGACGAATTTCTCTGATGTAATAAACAATACCGTCTCATTTTCCGAATTCAATAGGGGGCAGGCCGGAAAAATATTTAAGAACGTCAAACAGACCAGGGCCAAGCTGGTCATGAAAAATAATGTTCCGGAATGCGTTCTGATATCCCCGGAAGATTATAAGCAGATAGTTGATGATTATAATGACCTTCTTTTATTGCTGGACGCAATAGAGAGAATAAGCAATGCCGATCCGAAAGAAATGTATACGCAAGAAGAAGCTGTAAAGATGTTCGGATTGACAAGGGAAAGGCTGGAAGATGATGAGGTCTTTCAGACTGCTAAAAAGCGCATCATATCTATAGATAAAAAACCGCTGCCTTAATTGGCAGCGGTCTCTATGATTATTCGATCGTGACTGTCTGTTTAGTCTCGATGGATTTCTGTTCCTTGGAAGGAAGCACGATATTCAGGATACCGTTTTCGAATTTGGCTTTGACGTCTTCGGCCTTGATGTTGTCGCCGACGTAGAAGCTTCTTGAGCAGGTACCGAATCTTCTTTCCGATCTGATCAGGTTGCCTTTGGCATCCTTTTCTTCATTGGATACGTTGTGGGTGGCTTTGATATTCAGATAGCCGTCCGTCAGATCCATTTCGACATCTTCCTTGCTGTAGCCCGGAAGCTCGATATCAAGGTTGTAGTAACCATTCTTCTCATAAACATCGGTGCGCATGACATTGGTGTTATATACCGTCTCTTTCGGGAAGAAACCATCGAACATATCATCGAATACATCTAAACTTCTTGGAAAATACTTCATTTTTAATACCTCCTGTTTAGGGATCTCATTTACCCTACATCTATATACTAGCACAAAAATTAGCACTGTCAAGCTTAAAGTGCTAGCAAAAGTGATAAAGTAGTGCTAAATGTTATAATGAGTATGAAAAGATAAGGGAGAGCTAATATGTCATTTGTTTCGTGGTATATCAGACGCAGTTTTAAAAAAGGTGATGATAAAAGAGATGCGGGTCTTACGACCCCTGAAGATGTAAAAAGATATGATGATATAAGCTATGGAAACGATCACAAGTTTCAGGTCCTGGATGTCTATCGTCCCAAAGCAAGTGAAGGCAAACTGCCGGTGATCGTATCGGTCCATGGCGGCGGCTGGGTCTATGGCGACAAGGAAAGATATCAGTACTACTGTCTGGATCTGGCGCAAAGGGGTTTTGCGGTGGTCAATTTCACCTATGGCCTGGCACCGCAATACAAATATCCAACGCAACTCAAAGATACCAACGAAGTCTTTAACTGGCTTATGAAGAATAAGGAAGAATATGGTTTTGATACCGACAATATCTTTGCGGTAGGCGACAGCGCCGGCGGACATCTGCTGGCTTTGTACTGTACCTTTTTGAACAACGAAGATGTCGCAAGGCAATATTCCTTTAAAAAGCCGGAAGGTCTCAAACTGAAGGCTGTCTGTCTCAACTGCGGCGTCTATGAGATCAAGAAAGGTGAGAATAAGCTGACAGAGACCCTGATGAAGGATCTCTTAGGAAAACCGGATGAAGAAAAGTTCTATAAGATCTCGCCGATGAACTATGTCAACGATAAGTTCCCGCTTTGTATCGTGATGACGGCGGAAGGTGATTTCTTAAAAGTTCAGGCCTTGCCGATGGCGGACAGGATCAATGAAAGCGGTGGAAGTGCCAGGTATATGTGCTATGGCGATGAAAGCGAGCCGCTGGGTCACGTCTTCCATCTGAGGATCAAAGAATCAGCGGCCATCGCCTGTAACGATGATCAGTGTGCTTTCTTTAAAGAGATGATGTCATAAAAGACCGGCTTGAAGCCGGCTTTGTTTTTGTCGTCAATATATACAAGGTCTATAATTGAAGATAGGATCATAGCAGGTTTTATCTGAAAGATAATTAACCGTAATTATGTCCGATCGAAAGGATCTGATAGATGTTTTTGGCTAGAAGTTTTAAGATCATAGCAATCATCGTGTTTCTGATCAGCCTTGTTTCCTGCAAGGTGAAACCGGATAACGAAAATGCGGCGGAGTACACTAATGGCAAGTGTGTTGCTTTTTATCCGCCCGAAAGTCAAAAGGCTCTCGATCATGTCAAAGACCTGTGTAAAAGCGGTGAAGAGCTGATCTACGATTATCGCCAAAGTGAAGCAGGTGACTTCTATTACATCTCCTATTACGATGGTCATCGTTTCTATATCGATGAAAATACCCGCGATCTGAAGCTGGAAGTAAATGGCGGTGCGGAGATGCTTTCGGATCTGCTTAGATACCGGATGAAAAAAGAGGGTTTGGACAGGGCTTATACTTCAAAGTTCTGGCTGGCCAGCGATAAGGATGAACTTGATCTAAAGGATATCGATCTGAGGATCGAAGAAGATGAACTAAAACTCTATTTCAAACAGTTTGCCTATACCCTGGAACTGCCTATCGGTTATGCGAAGATGCTGACGGGATACAGTTTGGGTGGGGTCGATCGCTACAACTATGAGAAACAGGTCTATATCGATCCCGACAGGCCGATGATCGCTTTGACTTACGATGATGGTCCTTATCGGCCGGTCGATACGATCTTGTATGAGACTTTGGAAAAATACGGGGCCAAGGCGACTTTCTATTCGGTGGGTTCAAGAATGACGGCGGATGAGTTAGACAATATAGCCACCGGTATTGAAAAAGGGATGGAGTTTGGTTCCCATACCGAGTATCACGTTTCGTTATCGAAACAGGAAGTCGATGAAGCCTGTTTTGCGATCATGGAAACGGTCGACTATGTCGATGAGAAACTGGGTTACAGGATGAAGACCTATCGACCCCCATATGGCAACCGCAACCATGAACTGGAGGATGTCATCGGCATGCCGGCTATCTTATGGACCGTGGATTCCAGAGACTGGTCCAATCGGGATGAGGATATAACCTATCAGAATGTCATGGAACAGGTGAAGGACGGGGATATCATATTGATGCATTCACTCTACAAATCGACAGCCAAGGCCAGTCAAAGGCTGGTTCCCGATCTGATCGACAGAGGTTTCCAGTTAGTCAGTGTGAGTGAACTGTTGACCTATAAGGGTTATGATATGACGACATTAAAAGCCTATGGCAGTAACTAAAAGTCTTCTTGCGAAGACTTTTTAGAACTCCTTGTTTTCCATGACCCTGACTGATAAGAAGTAGAACAGGATCATCAGCGCGATCACGATGATAAAGATGCTACTTATCAGCAGGGTTTCGCTGAGGCTGTTAACGATTTTAAATATAAAGATACTTAATGGTTTGACCCTGCTTATGGCCATCATCAGGACAAACAGAACGCCGTAGATGATCATCAGCACAACTCGGCTTTTTTCGCTGCCGTACTTTAGTTCGATCATGATCATGAAGAAGATCACCAGCATCGTAACAAGGATTATCCCGATAACCATCGGTAAACCATTTGTCAGATCGATGTCCACTCCTTTGATGATAGAACTGATCACATAGATGAGCAGGCCGAAGATCGCTCCGATGACTTCCATGATGGAACAGTAGAGACATTTCTCCTGTACATAGGTCTTGCGGCTGCCCGGCAGGGAAAGCAGGAAGGGATAGCCGTTGTCCATTTCATCATAGGCGATAGTCCCTAAACCCATCATTCCCAGTAACATCGCGGTATACGCGATGATGAAGGAACCGTCCATCGAGAAGCTCATAAAGACAGAGATGAACAGATAAATGAAAATCGTCTTAAAGCTTCTGAAGTTTAGCATCATATCCTTGATCAGTAAGCCTTTCATAACATCTCACCTCCCGCCATGATCAATATCAGATCGTCGATCGAAGCATTTTCGATGACGATATCCGGATAGTTTTCCATATAATACTGTTTCTCGTTTGTAAACAAAGAATAGCCGAAGTTTTCCTTTCGTTTCGCGATGATGTAGCTGAGGTCCAGATCATCCATTGCCGCCTGCGATACCTTAAGTACGCCATAGCGGTCCAATAGGTCATCGGTCTGTTCATGCAGGATGATCTTGCCGTCATTGATCAGATAGATGTCATCACACAGGTTCTCCAGATCGGAGGAGATGTGCGAGGAGATCAGGATCGAACAGTCATCATTTTCCGCCAGATAGTTCCTGAGGATGTCCAGGACTTCGTTGCGGGCTTGTACATCGAGGCCCGATGTCGGTTCGTCCATGATCAAGAGTTTTGCCTTGTGGCAGATAGCGGCAATGACTCTGAGTTTGGCTTTCATACCGGTCGAGAAGTCTTTAAGAGGCTTATCGAAAGGCAGTTTCATATCTCTGCACAGTTTATCGAATCTTTCTTCTTCGAAAGTCGCATAGGAAGCTTTAAGGATCTTTGCGATCGCTTTGATGGTCAGATAATTGCTGAAGCCGGAATCGGAAAGGGCTACGCCGATCAATTCTTTTGTAGAGGGATCGAGCTTATCGCTGTCTTTGCCGAAGACTTTGACGCTTCCGCCATCAGGTTTAATCAAGCCCAGGATCGCTTTGATCGTGGTAGATTTGCCCGCCCCGTTGCGGCCGACCAGGCCACTCACCTGACCTTCAGGCAGTTTTAAAGATATATTCAGTGAGAAATCTGAATAGTTTTTAGTTAGATCTTCGATTATTACCATATCAGTCCTCCAATATGATCTGTATTATTTCTTTGATGTCTTCTTTGGATAAACCGGCTAAAAGGGCCCGGTTTATCGCCAGGGAGAATTCATCTTCGACAGCTTTTCTTCTGGCTTCAAAAGCCAATTGGCTGTCGGCTGCGTTGACGAATGTACCTTTGCCGTGCACCGTCGTGACAAAGCCTTCTTCTTCCAGACGGTCATAGGCTTTCTTGACGGTCAGTGAGCTGATTTTCAGTTCGGCAGCCATGGCTCTAACTGAAGGGAGCATCGCTCCTTCTTCAAGCTGTCCATCGATGATCAGTTTCTTGATCTGGGAGATCACCTGTTCATAGATAGGGACCATCGAAGAGTTGTGTATAATAATGCGCATCTTATATACCTCATAAACAGTGTATAACAGTATATAACTGTTGTCAACTGTTATAACGAAAGGCATATCTGCTAGAATTAAAGAAAGAAGGTGGACTTATGAATCTATTGATACATGATCTAAGCGATGAAGATCTTAAGAAGATCATTGCCGATCCTGAAGATTATACGATCGTAAGCGATAATGACACGATAAGACCCTGTGTAGGCTGTTTCGGCTGCTGGAATAAAGACCCCGGCAGGTGCGTTGTCAAAGACGGTTATGAAAACATGGGCTATCTGATCCATCACGCCGATGAAGTCTTTGTTGTAAGCAGATATACGTATGGCGGTTTTTCGGGTTTCGTGAAGAACGTCTTTGACAGGTGCCTGGCTTATGTTTTGCCGCATTTTGAACTGGTGAACGGCCAATCCCATCACAAGAGACGTTACGACGAAGATAAAGCTTTCACTTTCATCTTCTATGGCGATGATCTATCCGCTGAAGACAAAGAGGATGCAAAGAGATATGTTCAGGCGGTCTGTATCAATATCAGAGGTCATGTCAAGGAAGTCAGGTTCATCGATAGTCCTGAAGAAAAAGGTGTCAGACTCACTGATGAAGAAACGATCGACAAAGCCGTTTTTATCAACGCCAGCATGCGTGGCAATCTAAGCAATACCGCCAGACTAAGCAAAGAAGTGACGAAGCTTCTGAACAAAGAAAATGAGACCATCTATCTTTCGGCCTATCTGAACAAGATGAGCGAACTGGTCAAGCAGTTAAAGGATGTTTCGACCCTGGTTTTGTGTGCCCCTTTGTATGTCGATGGCCTGCCCTCACAGATGATAAGACTGCTGGAGACTTTTGAAAAGGAATATGAGGGTCCGTCAAAGAAGATCTACGTCTTAGCCAATATGGGTCTATATGAAAGCGATCAGCTGGTCAATCTGTTTGCGGCTTTTAAGAAGTGGTCGGATAAGCTGGGCTTTGAATATCAAGGAGGACTTGGTATCGCGGCTGGCGAACTGGTGGGCGGATTGATGGCTCTGAGAAGTATCGACCAGTGGCCCTTAAAGGAAGTCGGTGAGGGGATCAGACAGTTAAGTGAAGCGATCAATTATGATGGAAAGATTCAAGATCTCTATACCGGTCCGATCCGTTTCCCGCGTTTCCTTTATATCGCTATCGCCAACAGCGGCTGGCAAAGGACAGGCAAGAAAAACGGTCTTAAGAAAGAAGATCTTTTCAGAAAACTGTAATAAAAATCTGGTTCTCGTCCAAACTCTGTGTAAATAAATAATTTCTATGTTCCGTTTATGATTTATATTGTTGCAGCAGTAACTGAATTCTGCTGAAGGTTTTAATTAATAAAGGGGTCTCGTATAATCTTAATTGACCAAAAAAAGAA
>JAFRIG010000006.1 GCA_017432895.1 Erysipelotrichaceae bacterium
ATGGTAGAACGCCACCTTGCCAAGGTGGACACGAGGGTTCAATTCCCTTCATCTGCTCCATGGTGCGTTAGCGAAGTTGGTTATCGTGCCTCCCTGTCACGGAGGAGATCACGGGTTCGAGTCCCGTACGCACCGCCATCTAAAAGTAAAGTCACGTAATGTGACTTTTTCTTTTCTTTAGTATCTTTTTAATATGTGCTCACATATATTAATTTTCTTTGATAATTAAATCAGAGTCAAAAATAGGAATGGCTTTAAACAAATCATTCCTAAATTCCATTTAATTTTTTCTGCCTTTCAGCGTAGATCCTTTTTTTGGTCTCAGCAACTTCTTTTTTAATCGCTTCTCTATCGACTGGCTTTGAATTTAGTATCTCTTCAAATATCGATTTTCCCAGCTCATACGGAAGGTTATTCATATTGGGTTTTCCATATCTTATTTCACTCATTTTAATATGTATCTCCTTCACTTTTCTTTGCAATATAATTATACTTTTTTGTCGAGGGATAGGCCCCAAATCATGAGTAAGTCCATATCGAAACAATACACTATTCGGAAATAAAATTATAATTGAGAAATTTTATCTTACTGAGTCATTCCTTCTGACAGGGATACGGATCTCACTGACATAATCCTTCGATGAAGAATCTCCCGGCAGATAGTTCTCGATATCATAATCGGGTATCAGTTCATAATCCGCAACCGGCAGCCACTCCTTATAGACCCTCTCCCACATCGATTGGATCGCATCTGGCATCGGGCCCCTGCAGGTAAAGACGGCCCATTCATATTCAGGAAGATGAATGAGCTCAAAACCATCCGGTATTCCTTCTACATCGCAAGCTCTGCAGCCGATCCCGTATCTGAAAGTATCATCATCGCTTTTCTGTTGCGCACATACACCCAAATATCCGGGTATCTTCCTATAATCCTCATTGGCATAATACTCATCCCAAAATTTTGGGATCTCCTGTTCACTTGTCTCGACATGAAATTCTTTGGCGTGCACAAGCAGATCCATCGCTTCCCATTTTTCGATCTTGTATTCCATCATCTCGCCTCCTTGAATCGTGATCTTAACGGTATAGCGGTTCATGAACTGAATGGGACTTCCCTTTTTGACCTGCATCGGCGTATAGCCATGGAATCTGGAAAACGCCTTGGTGAAACTTTCCGGCGAATCATAACCGTATTTCAATGCGATATCGATTACTTTCTCATTACTGCCGGATAGATCCGCACCGGCCAAAGAAAGACGTCTTTTTCTCAGATATTCCACCGGCGTCATACCCGTCAGTAAAGTGAAGGCCCGCTGAAAATGAAATGCCGAAAGATCCACGCTTTTTGCGATATCCGACAGTGTTATCCTGTCACACAGATGTTCTTCCATGTATCCTATGGCATTATTTATCGTCTTGATCCAGTCCATCCGATATACCTCCTTATGCCTTTGATTCTACCTTCATGAGCTAAGATAATCCTGTCTTTCCTTGCTATGTTTTGTACTTTTTCCTTATAAGAATCTTTTATTCTTTTCCTTTATATTCCAGGCAAAGCATTGTCAGATCATCGAACTGTTCGGCACCATTTACAAAACCATCGGCGCAATGGCGTACGGCCAATAGGTTAAAGACGCAAAGAGATGGAAAGCAATTTCTCCAAAGGAACGATCGAAAAGCAGCCGGTGGATGATACCGGCTGCCGTTATACTTTACTGATTAGATCTTATTCTATTAATGCCTTCCACCCTGCTGCTGACTTTGTTGCATTTCACCGGGCATCATACCGTTTTGTGAAAAGCCATTGTCTTGCTGGAAAGGCATCATACCATTCTGGTTTCCGCTTTGCATGTCTCCGAAAGCACCCTGCATCATGCCCTGCTGGCCCATACCGGCATCAAAGGCGACACCACTGTAGTTATCAAGCGTTCCATCTGCTACGTAGAGCGTTCCTGTATAATCCAATCCGGCTTCACCGCCCTGACTGCCGCTGCGGATCGTTGTATGACCACCGGTAATATTTATATTGCCGTTGGAATCAAGGCCATCGCCTGAACAGCTGATGTTCCATTCGCCACCGGTTATATTGATGGAATAAGTTAACGAACTTGCGTAAGTATTATCGCTGTTAGCCGCATTGACACCGTCATCGGAAGCCTTGAGTTCACCTTTGCCACCCAAGAGATTGACGACACTTGCTTCCAAAGCTTCATAAGACTTGCTGATATTGATGCTTGGACCGTTTCCGTCGTTTCCGATCGTCAGGATCCGATCGGCATGTATGCCGTCATCACCGGCCGAGATACTGATAGTTCCACTTAAGATCGTCAGGTCGTAACCGGCATTGATACCATCGTTGGTGGCTGTGATATTTATCGAAAGAGAACCGTCGATCACAAAGCTAGGCGTATCTTCGTCGCCGACTTTGATGCCGTTTTTGGCGTTGCCGTTGATGATCAGCGTGCCGCTTCCGGTCAGATAGACATTTGAACCGTCTTTAGCCTTTAAAGCTGCACCGTCATAATCATCGTCAACATCTTCCAAAGCAGGATTTTCATTGTCCGTCAGTTTAACAGTTCCTTCAATCACGACTTTTACTTCGCTGTATTTATTCAAAGAAACAGCCGCACCGCTTGTGGAAGTGAGATCGAGATCCTTCAGGATCAAAACGACACCTGTCGTGTTCTTCTTGACGATAATATTGCCATCGGAACATGACCCGGTAACGATGTAGGTTCCGGCTTCGTCGATCTTTACTTCATTATTTTCTTCACTCATCGTATAAGTGATCGCGTTGGCTTTATCTGCAACAAGTGATTTTGCCGTATTGGTCACATCGGAAGTAACGATCGCCGTCGGCGAAGAGGCTGAGGTATAAGAACCATTCATTTCACCAGGCATCCCCTGCTGCATGCCATTCATGCCCTGCTGGAAACCGTTCATACCCTGCTGCATGCCGTTTTCATTGTTCATGCCCGGCATCTGATTATTCCCAAAACCGTTTTGTTCCGGCATACCCTGTTGCGGAGGATTAATACCCTGACCTTCTATGCCCTGCATAAAAGGCATTCCGTTTTCCTGAGCATTATTATCGGGTTCCATCCCGTTAAAAGGCATTCCTGTTTCCGTCCCATCCTGAACATCCGGACCGTTTCCTGTTTTTCCCGGTCCATCGGCATAAACTGCCACAGCCGCACCAGTCATCAGCGTGATCGCCAGTAATAAACATAGTATCTTTTTCATAAGTCATTTCCTTTCAAAGCTTTTTCGCTTGTGTTATATATTTCGCCTGTTCTTATCTACAAAATGGGGTCAGATAACAAATTATGGTCTTTCTTTTTCGCTTTCCTCTTTGTCATTGCCGATATAACTGTCATCTATCGTTCCCATATCTTGCGATCCCTGCGGAATATCCGCCTCAGCAAGACCAGGTCCTTCTGTTTCCGGCAGTCTTTCTTTTTCATTGCCTTCCTGTATCCGGCGATATTCTCCAGCCGAAAGTCCGCTTTCTTCCGCCTTTTTCCGATATTCCAGATCGGAATCATAGACACTGATCCGATCATCTTCGCCACCAAATATCGTTTCCGTCTTCTCTTTCAGTTTTTCTCTGCCCTTTTGCGAATCACTGCTGATACTTATCTGAACATGATCATCATCTTTTGAAGATGTCTCCTCCTTTAATGCCACTCTGGCAGTATGAAGGGCCTGTTCATAGGATTGGCCTTTGATCGAAACATTAAGAAGCGAGGCCAGTTCTTCACTTTCTTCATTTAAGGCTTTTACGCTTACGACGCGATTAAGTCTGTTAAGGGAGATCTCGATCGATGAGTCGGAATCGATCGCCACATAGGCATATGTCTCGACCGTCAGGTAATTCAAGGAAAACACCGTTATCAGTAATAATGCCAGGGAGGCAAAGGCACCGCGCATCGATAAGGATCCGCCATACCGTTTTTCCTTGAGGTTTATTTCTTCAGCGGGTCTTGCGGAAGTGAAGATCCTTGTAAAACTGCCGTCTTCTTTCAAGACGACGGCCATTCCCCATTTCTTTTCCATTACCACCGCTTTCATCTTTCCGCCTCCTTCTCCCATTTCATTTTTCTGATGTGATTCATATAACTCTCCAGACAGGGATAATCGCCTTTCAGTATCTCTGTGGCGGCTATTATATATTTTCGATGTCTATCCAGGATTTTTCGGGGTACTCCGCTTTGTTTCTCCAGCTGTTTCATCGGCAATTCTCTTTTTTCTGCCATATATGCATAAAGTTTTTCATCCAGCAGGATACAGACGACGGCTTTACCGCAGGCCTGTCTGGTCTTTTCGGCCTTGGGTGATACTTTTGTCAGATCAAAGAAAGAAAAGCCATATTCCTTCAAGACCTCACGCAGTTCTTCGATCTCAAAGCGAAGTTCATCCTGTCTGGTCTTTTCGGCTTCTTTTTCCTCAGCGATCTGAAGTTCCTTATTTCTTATCAGTCTTTTTTCTTCACTCTCTTCTTCCTCATCATCTATAGAAATAATGTTTTTATATTTTCTTTCTTTGCGGGCGAAGTCGGTAAGTCTGAGCGAAATGACCTTCTTCGCAAAAGACAGAAAGGCCCCTTTGGAGGCATCATATTTCAGGATCGCTTCATGGAATGCCGAAAGAGCGATGGAATGTTCATCGTCGGATATGCTGATATAGCGGCCGGTGTTCTTATACGCTTCCGCTAAAAGAAAGTTCTGATAATCTTTAACCAGAGCTGAAAACTCTTCGTCGTCATTTTTGGCTATCATAGCTCTTAAGTTGATGTTTTCCATATCCTCCTCCTTTCTGAGTTTTTTTTAAACTTTTTTGTTTATTCTAGAAAGGCATTCTGAACTTTAACTGAAACCTGTCTTAATTGTTTCTGAAATCAAAAAAAGACAGCTTGCGCTGTCTTGATAAATTATTCTAATGTTTATTGAAGGATCATTGAATCATTAACTTGTTTTCTTTTTCGAAGCTTTGAATTCATCGACCTTCAAGCGCATCTCATCATCCATATTCCACAGGAATTTGAAAGTTGCCCAGGAACCCAGGACCAGAATGCCCGGCAATAAGTTACATAAAGCCTTGATGCCGTTGAGGGTCGTCGCGGATTGAACCGCCAAAGCACCGTTATATCCGACCATTCCCAGTAAAAGCATCGCAGCGGAATTGCCGATGGTCTGTCCGACACGGCGGCTGAGATTGAAAGTACCGTAGATCGATCCCTCCGTTCTCTTGCCGGTGATCATCTCATTGTAGTCGATCGCCTCACCTACCAGCCCCCATTGCATATAAATGGAGATATAGGCAAAGCCCATGGCCGTATTGGAACAGATCGCATAGAGCCAGGGATTGACGTTGAACATCATCAATGAAGCAAATAATAAGACATACAATACGCAACTGATCAATAGTCCATAGCGGATCAGCTTCTCTAGACCGATCTTTCTGGCGATCATCGGGCCGGTGATGAAGATGATGATCATGGATGGCGCACTTAACAGGGTGCCATATCCGGCGATCGAGATATCACCCAAGACATCCGCATACATGTAGTTGTTCAAAGTGTTGCCGACATATTGCATCGTACAGATGAACAGGCCATGTACGCACAAAGCCACGAATGGACGGTTGACTTTGACGACCTGCAGGATGTCACTGATCTTGATGCTTTCACTGTCTTGCGTATCGCTGATCGTATTGTTTCTTTCTTCCGTCAGGAAGTAGTGGCCAAGGCACATCGCAAAACCGATAATTGCACAGATGGCGGCACCGATCGCATAACCGGTCGCGTTGCTTTCACCATACTTCTTTAAGAATAATGGCATGATGAACAAGGCAATCAAAGTCGCCGCTGCGGAACCGACACCTCTGGCCGAAGAAAGAGCCGCTCTTTCCTCATCGTTATCGGCCATGGCTGATAAAAGCGATCCCATCGGGATATTGAACATGGTATAGGACCCTTCATACAGGATCTTCAAGCCAAACAGAAGACACAGTCTTGCCAGACCTTCAAACAGACTCGGTACCGACCACAAGGCAATAAAAGTTACGCAAAGTAAGGGAGCCGATCTTAAGATCCAGGGACGGAACTTTCCGTTGGGATTAGTACTGCGGGCATAGCTTCTGTCGATATAGGCACCCATCAAAGGATCGTTGATGAAATCCCAGATGTTCCATATCAGCAGTAAAATGCCTATCGTGCCAGGAGAGATCCCCAGAGCATCGGTGCAGTACATGGAAAATGTGGAGCTCATCAGCGCAAAAGTCATGACGCCTCCGCAATCGCCTAAACCATAACCGATCTTGTGTTTTAATGTCAGTGAACTTTTTTCCTTTTTCATAAATATTCTCCCATATGATCTGTATATATCATTCATCTTCGACGAACCAGACAGGCAGGTCTTTGATCGTACAAGTCACTTCAACAAAAGTTTCACCTTTGACGAGATCTCCTTCTCCTCTAAGCCTGAAACCCTTAGTGCTCTTTGGTAAAAATAGACCGACTTCATTTACGCCTTCATCAAAGATCGGACACACCAGTATCCTATCTCCCAGCATGAACTGATCCGCTTCCCGATCGTAATCTTTATCTTTCAGGAAGACTGGCCTTATCAGTGGCATATCGTTTTCGATGCAGTTTCTCATCTGCCCGACCAGATATGGTATAAGTATCTCCCTGAGTCCAAAGATCTTCTTGACCTCTTCCATCAGATCCGGATAGAGCCAGGGCATCGTCGAATCTTCATTTATCTTCCAGGAATGCAAGACGAACCTGGGCAGAAAGACTCCGTATTGTAACCAGCGCATGAACAGTTCTCTATCCGGTTTTGGTCCCGCAAAACCGCCGATATCGGGTCCAAAGAAACAGAAGCCCGAAAGTGCCATGGTCATGGCCTGATAGTGGTTGTATCTGAGATCTCTGAAAGATGTATAGTTATCGCCGGTCCAGGTGGTCGCGATACTTTGACTTCCGGCAATGGCACAGCGGGTAACGTTGAAAGGTTTGGGATTTACTTCTTTGCAGGCTTCATAGCTGGCTTTAGCCATCAGATATGAGAATAGAGGCCTGATAAGTTTCGCAGGGATCTCTTTCCCAAAGCCATGGGCATAGACATCCTTATCATGGATATCGTATTCGTTATTATCGTTCCAGATATTTTCATAGCCCTGATCGACCAGTTTTTCCTTCACGCAGTTTTTCCAGAACGCACAGGCTAAGGGATTGGTAAAATCCAGATAGCTGGCATTGCCGCCCCAGAAAGGAAATTTCGCCGGTGTCCCATCCAGATAATGCAGGAACCAGCCGTTTGCGGCGATGTATTCATATAAGGGATGATCGTCCAGAAAAGCCGGTTTGATGTTGGGAATGATCCTGAGGCCTTTGTTTAGGAAGTAATCCGACAAGCCCTTTGGATCAGGTATCTTGTCACTATTCCAATGAAAGACATAGCGTTTATCCCCTATCTGGGTATAGCCGCTGGACAGATAAAAACCGCCGGCCTTGATGCCATATTCTTCACACTGATCGATAAAGTAACGCAGACGTCTATCAGCGTCAGGGGAATCCGTATATTCCATGGTCGAACCGCAGTAGCTGAAAGCCCAGTCCGGTACCTCGCCGATGCCGCCGCACATGTGGATGAAACGGCTGATTATTTCTTTGACCTCACCAAAGATCAGATAGAAGACCATGTTTTCTTCTTCAAAGCTTATGGAATTGAAAGCTTCGTAGTAGTTGTCATGTTCTTTTCCAAAATCAGCCTGGCCTTCACTGTAGGTATCGTAATAGATACCGTAGCTTCCTGCCTTGTTTTCGCAGATGTAGAAAAGCAGATATTTGTATAAGGGATCGGAGTATTCGGCCTTAAAGCCCATAGCATCGCTGGTGTCAAGCTTGTAACGCTGATGATTCTTGTTGACCATGCCGGCCTTGTCGCCTAGTCCATATATAAACTGATCTTCTTCCCGCCTGGTATAGTGGATAGATCCATTTCCAAGTTCCCCGGCAAAATTATTAGCCAGGCCATCGCGGTCCTGATAAAGTAAACCCTTATCGTTTTTTATGCTGATGCGGAAATTCAACAGTTCGATCCTGAAATCGAGTTCGCAATGTCTAAAACAGATGCATTCCTCATCTTCAGATACTTCGGGATGACACAGCTCAAAGCCATCCAGCGAGAGTTTATCTCTGCCATTATTGTCTATTCCTCTATGACCGGGATCGATACTGAAAGTAGGCAAAAGATCCTCATCTTTGATCAAAGCTACCCTCAACATGTCCTTTATAAAATCGATGCGCATGCTTAAATCATCACATTTATAAATGCGGGTATTTTCATCGGCAAAATACAGGCTGAATCGGTGTTTGAACTTCATGCCTTGGGAGCTCCTTTAGTAAGCATATTCTTAAGCAGTTTGAGATAGGAAGAATTTCCCATTTTCGTTTCCTTCATTGTAAAACACAGTACTTTTCTATTATTTTGATCAGTCTTTCGCCAGATAGGAAGGCCATCCCCATTGGGATCGGAGCTTCTGACAAAATTGGCCAGATAATCCAGCATCTGTCCTGACACTTCCTTATCTCTTTCTCTGTACGGACGCCAGGAGTTTTCCAGTCTTCCAAAGATGTATCGCAGGTCGCAGGAATGAAAGGCCCCGTTATTGTCACCCGGCTGATCGATAGCGAAATAATAGACGTAGGCTCCATTTCTGATCGCAAAATGTTTGCCGATATAGGCCATCAGCGGTGCATACAGGTCATTATCGGTATAGCCGAGCAGATAATCGATCTTTAAGGGATCATCGATCAGTTTATCGACACTGTCTTGAAGCAGAAAACCGTCGACCACCGGCATCATGTAGTAGATGCTGTCAGTGCGGTTTTTTCTGATGATCTCATAGGCGTCATGAATGGTTTTGAGATCGGCGTTTTTGAATTCCTCAAAGTTTTTACATCCGCTGAGATCCATGATCTCTTGCCAGTAAGCGTATGTTTCACTCGCCTTTTTAGGCAGGGCGAATTTCGGAAACATCCCTGCTCCGGACATCATGACTGCCCTTTTAAAAAGATCTTCATTATCATGATTGAGACAATGGTATTGAATGGAAATGGCACCGGCACTTTGCCCCATCAGAGTGATATTCTCTTTGTCGCCACCGAATTCCTGAATATGTTCCTTTACCCACTTAATGGCCTGCAACTGATCGTCAAGACCGAAGTTGCCGTTGCGTTTATAGCTCTCCTGTATCCTTTCATGGCAAAAGTAACCCAGAACTCCCACCCGGTAGTTGGCGAAGACACTTATGATGCCTCTTTTGGCCAGTTCAAAACCGCGGAAAGGTTCCTCACCGTTGGAACCGGAATTGAAACCCCCACCATGGAAGTAGAGGATGACCGGGCATTCTTTAAGACCCTTTGGCGTATAAATATTCAGATTCAGGCAGTCTTCATCATAAATGAATTCGATTCCTTCCCTGAATTCCCTGTAGTAGAAAAGACGTTCGGGATTATCGAGGTTGGGATGAAATTGCCTATATTGGGGGCATGAATTGCCCATCTTGGTAGCATCAAATATGCCTTCATAGTTATCTATTCTTGTGGCGTATTCAAAGCGTTTCGCTCTGGCATAAGGAACAGCCAAAAACTCATAAGCATGTTCATGCTCATTGCCTGCAAAGGTACCGATCGATGTTTCCAGTCTGATACTTTTCAAAACGATCCTGCTATATATTTTTAATTGCCGATGATGCGGACTCTGATGATGTTTTCCACTTCGTTCAATGCTTTTTCATCGACATCCGAATTGGTATCGATCATCGTATAGGCGATGTCGCCCCTGGCCTTATTGACCAGGTTTTCGATATTGATGCCGCTGTTACCGATGATGCTGGTAAGCTGCGCCAGCATGTTGGGAACATTGCGGTGGATGATACAGATCCGATGGGAAGTGAAACGCGGTTCACTGACGGAAGGCAGATTGACCGAATTGACGATATTGCCGTTTTTCAGATAATCTTTCAGCTGTTTGACCGCCATGATGGCACAGTTTTCTTCCGACTCCGGTGTCGAAGCACCCAGATGCGGGAAACAGACCGTGTTAGGCGTATGGGCGATCTTATAGGAAGCAAAGTCCGTGACATATCTGGCGACTTTGCCGTTACTTAAAGCTTCGATCAGATCGTCTTCATTGACCAGTTCGCCTCGGGCCAGATTGATGATCCTGATGCCGTCTTTCATCTGGCTCAGGCTTTCCTTGTTTATCGTATCCTTAGTCTTATCGTTGGCCGGGATATGTAAAGTTATATAATCACATTCACTGTAAAGTTCAAAGATGTTGGTGACGTGTTTCACCCACTTGCTTAAAGCCCAGGCCGAATTGACGGAAATGAAAGGATCATAACCGTATACTTCCATGCCCAGTTTGACCGCCGCGTTGGCGACTAAGACGCCGATGGCACCCAAGCCGATGACACCCAGTTTCTTGCCGATGACTTCCGGACCGACAAAGGTTTTCTTGCCTTTTTCGATCACTTTCGCAAAATCTTCACTGTCATTTAAGTCACTTTCCCACTTCATGCCGCCGGCGATATCGCGGCTGGCCATGAACAGTGAACACAAAGCCAGTTCCATGACCGCATTGGCATTGGCCCCGGGCGTATTGAAAACGACGATGCCCTTCTCAGTGCATTTGTCTAAGGGAATATTGTTGACGCCTGCCCCGGCTCTGGCGATGGCCAGCAGGTTTTCGGGAAATTCGTATTCATGCAAGGATGTGCTTCTGACCAAGATCGCATCCTCATCAGTCATATCGGGGCAGTAATCGTAGCTGTCATCAAACAGATCCAGACCGTTCTCATCGATCAGATCAGCCAGTTTAATTTTCATTTACGCGTTCTCCTTTGCGAAAAGATCCATGAATTCTATGAGCTTTTCAACGCCTTCAACAGGCATCGCATTGTAGATCGAAGCTCTGATGCCACCCACCAGCCTATGGCCTTTGAGATTGGCCATGCCGTTTTCTTGCGCCTGTGCGGCAAATAAGCTGTCCAGTTCAGGGTCAGGAGTCGTAAAGGTCACATTCATCAAAGAACGATCTGTTTTTCTGGCATGAGGCTTATAGAAAGTCTGGCCATCCAGATAATCGTAAAGCAGATCGGCCTTTCTGATGTTGTCTTTTTCGATCTGCTCAAGACCGCCTTTATCTTCGATCCAGCGAAGTACTTCACCTAAAACATAGATCGGATAGGTCGCCGGGGTATTTAACATCGAATCGTTCTTCGCCATCAGTTCATAAGACAGGATCTGCGGCATCAAAGGATTTCCTTGATTTATCAGATCTTTCCTGATAATGACCACGGCGATACCGGCGATGCCCATATTCTTCTGAGCTCCGGCATAGATGAGACCGAAATCGGCGACATTGATCTTTTTTGACAGGATGTCCGAGCTCATATCCGCTACTAACGGGATGTCTTTGGTTTCGGGATACTTATGCCACTGCGTACCATAGATGGTGTTGTTTGAACAAAGATGGATGTAATCGACATCTCTCGAAAAATGCAGTTCATCTATGGCAGGTATCTGACTGTAGCCGTTGTCCTTGCCATCGTAGATGATCTTGACTTCGCCATATTTCATGGCTTCCTGAGCAGCCTTTTTGGCGAAATTGCCGGTCACGATATAATCGGCCTTGCCTTTCTTCATCAGATTCAAAGGAACCGCCGCAAACTGGCCGGTCGCTCCGCCATGCATAAAGAAGATCTCGTAATCTTCGCCAATTGCCATGATCTTTCTCAGTCTGTCTTTAGTCTCAGAGAAAACAGCCAGATAATCCTTGGCCCGATGGGACATCTCCATGACGGCCATGCCGCTATCCTGATAGGAATAGAAATCGGCATACAGCCTGTCCAGTACTTCATCCGCCAGCATCGAAGGCCCGGCGGCAAAATTATAGATCCTGTCCTTCATCTTAGATGACCTCCTTGTTTCTCAATGTATTTTCATAGATCAGTGTCCCGACATCTTCCGGCTTATGGGCATCGGAAGCGCAGATGATCCCCACGCCATGCCTGCCAAAAGCCTTTAACAGCTCTTCACCTGTGCCAAGATCATGATGGCCATAGCGATAGCGGATGCCGCTGTTGTTTTCACCATACATATCCTTCTGTTTTAAAGCTTCGGCGATCTTTTCATAGGTTTCACTTAAATCATAAGCGGGATAGATATTCAAAAGCTTGATCTGATCAGGATGAGCCAGGCGATCAAAGAGACCAGATCTCACCAAGGCCAGAACTTCCTCATAGTAGCGTTTATAGATCTCATCAGGATCTCTGATATCCCACAAAAGTTCTCTTGAAAAGGACATATCGTAGAGGATCGAATCGATCGAATGGATAGCCCCGGTAAGAAAATCAAGTTTCACATCCTTTAAGATCTCTTTTAACAATTCTTCGGTATTGGATGTGTAACAGACCTCCAGTCCAAACTTCACCCTGATCGGCAGATCCAGCTGCCTGATTTCTTTTATTAGATCGTAATATTCAGCCAGGCTGCTGCAGAACTTGGTGGGTTTATTAAGCCACTCATCCTGTTTCTCGTAGATGCGCAAATGATCATAACATTCTTTAAATTCTTTGAAACGATGGGTATGATCCAGGATGTCGACTTCATCAAGTCCTTTCCTTATCCCCTCTTCGATGAACTGTAAAGCGTATTCCTTATTTAAAGGACCGTATTCCAGATGCATATGGCCGTCACAAAGATAGATATCATCCAGCAGCTCAACCTCAATAGCTAAAGCCCCGTATCTTTCGATATCTTCCTTGCGGTAATAAGCATACATATCCGCCGGATCGGCTTTTTCATTTTCGCTGTAGCCTATGACCTTCTTATCGTAATAAGGATATAGTTCATAAAAATCGGCGTATTTCCGTAAGCTTTTGACTTTACATCGCAGTACATCATATTCATTAGCCCGCGAATGAAAAAAGACCAGGTCGTCGACCCGGATCTTTTGTCTTTTCTCATCGTTGAGACGCATTTCAATCGTCTTGGCACCGCTTCTGATCGCCTCAAAAGACGGTTCATAGAGATCCATATCGTGGCGCATATTTCTTCTATAATATTAACCTAAAAGAAGAAACGTTTGCAGCCAAAAATACGCCTATAAGAGATCTTTAACGAATTTCTCCACTTCTTCCATTTCGGTCGTCGGCTCAAAACGGGCCACGACATTGCCTTGTCTGTCGATGATGAACTTGGTGAAGTTCCAGCGGATATCGCCGCCTTTAGCGCCTTTGTTCATCTTCTTGACCGCCATGGAAAGTGCCATCGCCGTCACGCCCTTGCCGAAACCTTCAAAAGTTTTCTCACTCTTTAAGAAAGTATATAAAGGAAGTTCATTCTCGCCATTGACATCGGACTTCTTCATCTGCGGGAAAGTCGTATTGTAATGCAGTGTGCAGAATTCGTGGATCTCCTCATCCGTCCCGGGAGCCTGGTTGCCGAACTGGTTGCACGGGATATCCAGGATCTCCAGACCCTGGTCATGATAGTCGCGGTACATCTTTTCGATCGGTTCGTACTGTGGCGTAAATCCGCAACCCGTCGCGGTATTGACGACCATGACGACCTTGCCGGCCAGATCAGCCATCTTTACTTCCTCGCCCTTGGCGGAAAGAACGGTATAATCATAAAATTTTGCCATCTTTTTCTCCTTTTATTTCTATAAAAATTATATCAGCTGACATCCTCATTTACTTTTTTGACGCTTTTTCGTCATCCATTACTATCGGTACAATTAAAAAAACAAGTTCTTTGATCACATCTCTCCTTTTTGTTTATGAACCAGTCATTGTTTTGATGATCCCGTTTTTACAAAACATCTCTTAAAACTGATCAAATCGCTGTCTTGTATTATAAAGCGCTTTCAAATTATGTTAAAATATTGTTTAGTTATCATGCCTACAACATATGCACACTGGCGTTTCGGTGTCGACTGCATCGAAACATTGCCGCAAGAGCTGAAAAAGATCATTCTGGAAAATCGTGAACTTTTTGATTTTGGCGTCCATGGACCGGACGTCTTTTTCTATGATCTGAGACATCCCGAGCTTCCGGCCTATGGTCATCACATGCATCAGGAAAGTGCCAGAACTTTCTTTGACAAAGCGGTAGAAGTCTATAAACAATACGATGAAGACAAGGATGCCATGCTTTCATACATGCTGGGATTCCTGTCACATTTTGCCTTGGACAGCCAGTGCCATGCCTATATCAACAGCAAGGATCTCTCTTCGGATATCCTTACCCACAATAAAGTCGAATCGGAATACGACGGCCACCTGATCAGGATGGACGGTCGCAGTATCGCCAGAACCGATCGAGCGGCTTCATTAAAGCCAAGCAAGACAAATGCCGCGATCATGGCCCGTTTCTTCCCCTATTCGCCAAAAGAGATGCTCAGGACTTCCAAAGGCCAGAAAATGCTTTTGACCCTTCTCAATTGCAAGAGCGACTTAAAACGCAACGGTGCCACAGCCGTGTTCAATAAGCTTGGCATGCGGGATTACCGTGACCTGATCGTTCAGAAAGAAGAGATGCAACTGTGCAAAGATTCCAATCTGCGCATTGACAAGCTGAAAGCCTACGCACTGGAAGTCTATCCCGATTTAGCCAAACAGCTGATGGCCGCGATCGAAAAAGGTGAAGAACTGGGTCCTTATTTCGATCTCAATTTCGATCCCCAGCCTGATGAAAGAACACCGGTTTTATCTTACGAAGAGGAACTGGAATTCATACCTGTTAAATTCAGTTAGACAATATGTAATGACGAAGGAGGTGGATATTTACAGGTGAGTAAAGAAAAGTAACCTCACAATTGTAGATTCGCGGATTTACCCTTTATACTTTGATTAGTTCAATTTCATAGTATGAAGCGGAATTACCGCATACAAGAGGAGGTTACAATGAAAAGAATAATCAA
>JAFRIG010000056.1 GCA_017432895.1 Erysipelotrichaceae bacterium
GTACAAAAGAAGATACTCAAAGCCTTTGACATGAACGCTTCTACAGTAATCGACAGAGCCAACACCATAAAAAACCGGCTGATCAAAGCCGATTCCATAAACAATAAATGATTTGAGTGTCAAAATTTCAGGAAGTTAACAATGAAGATGTGTGTTGAATCAAACAGAAAGACCGCTAAACTGATCAGTTTCGATGAAACGGCAGATCAGAAAAACTGGAAACTGGTCAGATGGATCGTCGGCCTTTCCTATGCCCTGGTCCCGAAGACAAAAGGCGTAAAGATCACTAAACTGAACGAAGAAAACATCAAAGGCTATCTCTGTACACCGGAAAATGTCCAAAGCAAGGATGTTCTGATCTGCATCCATGGGGGTGGAATGCTGTTTGGAAGTGCCAGGGGTTCCTTGGGCTTCTCCAGTGATATGGCAGGCAAGTCGGGCATGAAGACCTATGTCCTGGACTATGCTCTGGCTCCGGAACACAAATACCCTGAAGGGATCAACGATGTCTACAAAGCCTACCTGCAGATCATGGCGGACAATCCGGATTCAAAGATCTTTGTCACCGGTGAATCAGCCGGAGCTTATCTGAGCATCGTTTTGACCTGTCTTTGCATCAAAAACGGGATCAGAAAACCGGCTGCGATCTTTCCCCATTCTCCGGTCATCGATTTCAGCGGAACGCTGGATCGTTCCTATCCGGAAATGGATGATACCGTCTTGAAAGAAGGTTCCTTGAAAGCCATTCATAAATTATACTGCCCTGATTACAATACCAAAGATTATCGTTTATCACCGATGTTCTTTGATCGATACGATCAGTTCCCACCGGTGATCATCACCGTCAGCGGCAACGAATATCTGCGCAAAGATTCCGAAAAGCTATACGAACTTCTGGAAGAAAACGGGATCAAAACGACGATGTATCTCTATCACAATACCTACCATGGCTTTGCGATAACCGGAACGATGGCCGAGGAATCAAATGAGATCCTGGAAGATATCGTCGCCTTTATGAAACAAATCTAAAACTGCTTATCTTTTTAACTTTCGATCATACATTTATCTTAAGGACCCGGCTTAACTCCGGATCTTTTTTCATCATTTCATTGAATCTCCTTCTGTAATCCGACATCTTTTAAAAATGTGTTTCACAAGATTGAAATCAGCTTTTTCTTACTGATAAGATGAAAGCGAATAAAGGAGCTAAGCAATGAAGATCAATAATTGTCGACTCAATCATCTGAAAAACCCCATCGGGTTTTACTATCCCCAGCTTTCTTTTTCCTGGGTCTATGAAGATGTCGAAGAACCCGTTAAGGAAAGCAGACTCGTTATATATAAGGATGATGAGATCGTCTTTGACACGGGCTATGGAAATCTCGACCCTCTGTGTACCAAAGCCGATCTTTCTCTTTCGCCCAGGACTTTCTATTCCTGGAAAGTCTTCGTCAAAACCGATGATGAAAAAGAATACGCAAGTGAATTCAACTTCTTCGAAACCGGAAAGATGGACGAAGAATGGCAAGGAAAATGGATCTCCTGCGACAACGATCAGGACCGCCATCCGATCTTCCTAAAGAAGTTCGCTGCAAAAAGGAATGTTGCCAAGGCAAGATTATACATCTGCGGTCTTGGCCTTTACGAAGCAAAGATCAACGGTCAGAAAGTATCCACTGAATACTTCGCCCCCTATTGCAACAACTACAACAGCTTCATCCAGGCCCAGACCTACGACGTCACTGAACTGATCGAAAAAGAAAATGTCCTGGAAACCCAGCTTGGCAATGGCTGGTACAAAGGAAGATTCGGCTTCAGACCGACCGAGGAACCCTACTATGGCCATGAGTGGAAACTGATCCTGGAGCTGCATGTCCAGTACGAAGATGGAACAAAAGACATCATCGCCAGTGACGACTCCTTTGAAGTAAAACGTTCCACGATCTATTTCTCAAATATCTACGATGGCGAACAAAGGGATGACAACCTGGAAGAATTAAAAGAAAACAGTTTCTATACCGAGGCTCCCAAAGGCAAACTGATCGATCGCCTCTCATTGCCGGTCAAAGTCCACGAGATCCTGAAACCGGTAGCCTTACTCGATACCCCGGCTGGCGAAAAAGTCTTCGACTTTGGCCAGAATATGGCCGGTATCTTCAGATTGCGGATTAGACCAAAACAGGGAATGAAAGTCCACATCCGGACCGGCGAAGTCCTGCAGGAAGGAAACTTCTATCGTGACAACCTCAGGACGGCCAAATCGGAATACATCTATATCAGCGACGGCAAAGAAACACTCATTGAACCCAAATTCACCTTCTATGGCTTCCGCTATGTCAAAGTGGAAGGCATCGATGATCTTAAGATTGATGACATGGAAGCCCTCGCCTTATATTCCGACTTTGAATTCCGTTCGACCTTAAAAACAGGTAACACCAAGATCAATCAGCTGATCTCCAACGCCGCCTGGGGCATGCGTTCCAACTTCCTGGATGTTCCCACCGACTGTCCGCAAAGAGATGAGAGGATGGGCTGGACCGGCGATACCCAGGTCTTCGCTTCGACGGCCATGTATCTGGCCGAGGCGACCGCCTTCTACGACAAATTCATGTACGACACGCTTTCCCAACAGAAAGAGCTTAATGGTGCCGTTCCCTATGTCGTGCCATCCTTTGGCTTTGATGCCAGTTCGGCCGCCTGGGGCGATGTCGCCACGATCGTACCGATGACGATGTATGAATACGAAGGTGATATCACGATTTTAGAGAGACACTATGAATCCATGAAACTCTGGGTCGACTATATTACGGGATTGGAAGAAAAAGATCACACCTGGCTCACCCAGTTCCACTTCGGCGACTGGCTGGCTCTGGACAACGGAGACAACCGCGTCGGTGCCACCGACACCGGTTTTGTCGCCGCCGTCTATTACCTCTACAGTATCCGCCTGCTGCTTAAAGCCGCAAAACTTCTGGATAAAAAACAGGATATCGAGAGATACGAAGCTCTGGAAGAAAAAGTATTGAATGAGATCCGTGATGAATACTTCTCACCAAATGGCCGCTGTTGCATCAATACGCAGACCGCCTACCTCTTAAGTCTGAAACACGATCTCTCCACAAACAGAAAGAAGATCACCGAAGGCTTGAGAGAACGGATGAAGAGCGATGAATACATGTTGAAGACGGGCTTTGTCGGTACCCCGCTCCTGCTGGAAATCCTGTCACAGGCCGACATGAACGAACTGGCCTATGACCTCTTATTCAACGAGAAGTATCCCGGCTGGTTATATTGTGTAAACCTGGGAGCTACGACGATCTGGGAAAGATGGAACTCGATGCTGGCGGATGGCAAAGTCTCCGACACGGGTATGAACAGTTTCAATCACTACGCTTTCGGTTCGGTCATCTCCTGGATCTATGAAAGAGCGGCCGGTTTCCGAAACCATGAAGGCTGTGTGGGTTTCACGCAGGTCGACATCTGCCCGAATATCGACCATCGCATGGGAAACATCGATCTATGCTTCAATTCTCCATCCGGTACCTATAAGACGGGCTGGAAGATCATCGACAACAACACACTAAGCTTCTATTGCGACATTCCTTATAATTGTAAAGCCCATGTGAAACTTCCGCTTTTCGCAAAACAGTTACAGGGAAGCGATATGGAAAAATTTAAAGAAGAGGAAGGATACCTCCTGCCTCAGGGTCACTACGAACTGACATATCAGACCAATAGACCGATCAAAAAGAATCTGTCCTGCGCCAGCACTTTGAACCAGATCCTGGCCAATGCGCAAGCCAAAAATATGCTTCTGGAACACATGCCGCAGCTCATGCAGCTGCCTGAAGAGATGCGTGATATTCCGTTAAAAGCCATCATTGCCCAATACATGAAAGGTCAGGGCGAAGAGACGGAAAAAATGATCGATATGATGTTAAGCAACTGCTAGAAAGGAAGAGCTATGAATTATCAGGAAATCATTGAAAAATTATCTTTGGAACAAAAGATCAAACTCTGCTGCAACGCTGACAACTGGCATACCGCAAAGTTTGAAGGGATACTCGACAAACAGATCGAGATGAACGACGGTCCCCATGGCCTGCGCCATGAGATCTATGATGAAAACGGCAATAAGACCGGCACCAAGAAAGCAACTGCTTTTGCCGCCAACTCCCTGGTCGCCCAATCCTGGAACTCAGAACTCTTCTATGAAGTCGGCCAGGCCATGGCAGATGAATGTAAAGCCGCCAATGTCAATATCCTTCTAGGACCCGGCATCAACATCAAGAGAAACCCTTTATGCGGCAGAAACATGGAATACATGTCCGAAGACCCCTATCTTTCCGGTAAACTCGGTGCTGCCTGGATCAAGGGCCTTCAAAGCAAAAACGTCGGCGCCAGCCTCAAGCACTTCGCCTGCAATGATAGAGAAAAACTCAGAAAGAACTACGACGTCATCGTCGATGAAAGAACCTTAAGAGAGATCTACTTAAAAGGCTTTGAGATCTGCGTCAAAGAGGCAAAACCCAAGACCATCATGTCTTCCTACAACAAGATCAATGGCAAGTATACCGGCCAATCCAAGGAGATCGTTGAAGACATTTTAAGAAATGAGTGGGGTTATGAAGGTTTGGTCGTCTCCGACTGGGGTGCCGTCTGGGACAGGACCCAGGGTTTTGAAGCGGGATTGGATCTCGAAGCACCATATGAAAACGACAAATTTACTAAACAGGTCATTGATGATGTCCACAGCGGGAAATTATCTGAAGACAAGATCAATGCATCATGTCTGAGAGTATTGAAACTGATCGACGAGCTTTATGATGAGAATGAGTATTCCTTTGATGAGGAACATAATAAAGAAGTTGCTTTAAAAGAAGCTCAAGAAGGTATCGTCTTATTGAAGAATGACGGTATCCTTCCTTTATCCAAAGACGAAAAACTGCTGGTCGTCGGCGAAGATGCCAAGACTCATATTGTCGGTGGCGGAGGTTCTTCCGATGTTCCGCCGACCGAAACGGTATCCTTACTGGATGGTTTAGACAGACTGAAGATCGCCTATGACTACCATGCCGGTACGAATGAAAAGACCGGTGATATGGATTTATCTGAACTTACGGATCTTTCAGCTTACAGTAGTGTGATCTGTGTCGTAGGTTATCCAAGAGGGATCGAGAGCGAAGGTTTTGATCGCCAGAGCATTGAACTGTCAAAGGAACAGATCGATATCTATAAATATCTGAGACAAAGACACTCAAGAGTGATCTGTGTCACCGTGACCGGATCGGTCATCGATATGCGTTTTGCGGACGATGCGAATGCTTTACTGCATCTTGGTTTCTCCGGTCAGATGGGTGGTCTGGCCTTGGCCAGGATCCTGTTTGGTGAAGTGAATCCTTCCGGAAAATTGACGGAATCATTCATCAGAAATTATGAAGATAATCCTTCAAAGGACAGTTTTGCGCAACAGTTGAATATTCCTTATAAGGAAGGTATCTATGTCGGTTACCGTTATTATCAGAAAGCCGGTATCGATGTCGTATATCCTTTCGGCTATGGATTATCCTATACGACATTTGAATATTCCGATCTGAAACTAAAGAAAGACAAGGATCTTATAAATGTTTCTTTCAATATCACCAATACCGGAAAGGTAAATGGAAAAGAGACTGCTCAAGTCTATATCGGCAAGCCTCAGGATAATGTACCGAATCCAATCAGAGAACTGAAAGGTTTTGAAAAGATCGAACTGAAACCCGGCGAAACAAAATCCGTTTCCATTGACATCCCTTTAGATGAATTCAAATTCTATGATGTCAAATCAGCTTCCTATGTCCTGGAAGCGGGTGATTATCAGATCGAAGTCGGAGCTTCTTCACAAGATATCCGTCTGAAGGATAAAGTATCTCTGGAGGGTGAGACAGTCGAAAAGCTTGAAGTGGATGGATGGTATTTTGCGCCAAAGGGTGAACCAAGTGTCGAACAGTTTAAGACCCTGTATGGTAAAGATGTACCTGTCGATATCCCAAGCAAAAAGATCACCCGTTATAATACCTTCGGTGATCTGCTGAACGGCGGATTCTTTGCCAGAATGATAGGTAAAGCCATGATGGCTGGTATGAGTAAGACCATGAATATCGACCCTGACACACCCAAGGGCAAAGCCATGATGAACATGTCGATGAATGTTGATCTGGATTCGATGGCCATGGGTGTCGGCGACAATCTGGTCGACGGCCTGATCGACATCGCCAACGGACGTCTGATCTCCGGAGCGATCAAGATGATGAAAAAGAGCGACAGAAATATGTCGGATGAAGAAATGAAACAGTATATTTCATAGAAAGGATGAAGATGTACAAAGAAGAAGAATTCTCTTGTCAAAGGGATGAATTAACGATCAGAGGCATCGCTCTGATTCCTGAAGAAAAGACGGATACCGCCATTATCTTAAGCCATGGCTTCATGGATTCCGCTTCCGGAACTCTGCCCTATGGCAAACAGTTTTGTCAAGAAGGCTTTGCCGCCTACTGTTTCAATTTCTGCGGCGGCGGCTTAAAAGGAAACAGCGATGGCGAAACGACGAAGATGTCGGTATTCACCGAAGTTGAAGATCTTAATGCCGTCATCGAACACGTCAAAAAGCAGGGCTATGAAAAGATCATCCTGGCCGGCTTCTCACAAGGGGGCTTTGTCAGTGCCATCACAGCCGCTCAAAGAGACGATATCGAAAAACTCATTCTGGTCTATCCGGCTTTATGTATTCCTGATGATGCCCGCAAAGGCAGGATGATGTTTGCGAAATTTGATCCCGAGAATATCCCTGAACTCATCAAATGCGGGCCGATGAAACTGGGAAGGTGTTATCCGGAATCAGTAATCGATAAGGACCCCTATGAACTGATCAGAAACTATAAAAACGAAGTGCTGATCATCCACGGTACCAACGACAGGATCGTCAACCTTTCCTATTCGCAGAAAGCCGCTGAAGAATATGGCGACAACTGCACTTTGAAAACGATAATCGGTGGCGGTCACGGTTTCAAAAAAGCACATGATCAGATCGCCATCTTCCACATGAAGCAGTTCCTCAAAGGCAAAAAGGAAGTCCTCACCGTTGATGTGAACCTGACCGGAAGAAAGATCGAAAGAAAAGGATCCAAGTCGATCATCACCCTTCCCTTCAATGGAAAAGCAAGTTCTCCTTACTTCCATGGTGAGATCCAAGATGGGGCAGCCGATGTACAGGAATGGGCTTTCTTGAAAATGTTAAAGGCCTGTGCAGATTATCGTATCAAAGGAAAAGACTTTGAAGGCAAAGACTGTGAGATCCATGTCGTCAATTCCAATGACGGTGAAAAATGGAAACCGGTCTTGAAGACGGACAGCGAAGCTCTATCCTACCTCAATGAAGCTGATTGCGAAACTATTCTGGAAAACAGAAAAAAAGGACCTATCGTCCATATATATTGTTAAAGGAACATCCGAAAATCTAATAATAGAAACAGTGCTTTTGATAAAGAGAAATCCAATCAAAAGCACTTTTTCTGTTTGTTGTCATTTTCAGCTTCAGCAAAGAACCAACCATAAAACTGATAATGATCGATCATTTTTCATTGGCAAAGGTACTGATACACCCTTTCACATTTATCAATGCTGAGTCTATCAAAGTTCCCCTTTAAGAAAGAATGGAAATTTCCTTGATTAAAATCATTATCTCTGCAGATTCTATACAAAGTCAGCGATTTTTCATCGATCAGCGTTTTTATTCTGTTGCAGTATGCCTTTTTTAAATCGCAATAGACACTGTTCTGATTTTTATAATCATAATACGACTGCAAAGCCTTCGCTTCCTCATAAGGAAGTTTGTCGACCAAATCGTCTTCACTATATAAATCAAGACATTCTTTTGTATCCAAATAATTATTCAGTAAGTTTCCGCTTAGCAGTTTGCTGACCCACTTTTCTTCTGGAAGGAATAATGCAGCGTACAAAAGAACCGGGCCTTCAGCTCTGGGATTATCTTTTAGAGCATCAATCATGCTTCGCAAACGAAAATCCGACGCTCCGCTAAGAGATCTTCCATATACTTTCAAATAAGTTTTTAAACTTTTGGTCTTTCCCATTCAAGTTAAACTTATTTTATATTAATATTATTAGTTTTTCTATAGTTTAATATTCAATTCAAAATATCATCTATATATCCGCTTATTTTCAATAGTACAGATAGACCTCACCGTTGAGACCACTGGGATCCTTGGCTTTTCCGCCCTGGCCTTGAACGATTCGAACAATATCGAACTTATTCATTGCCTTGGCCTTTCGCTCTAAAGTCGTCGCCACTTCGATCACCAGCTGATTATCTCCGTCTTTCAGCTGATCGGAAAGATCATAAATGAATTCCTTAACGACCTGGATACCCAACGACACTCCGTTGACAAAGACTTCTACACCTTCGTAGGCATCACTAATCACAAGAGTGACCTTTCTTCCTTTTTCCGCCTTGAAATAAGTCTCATAGCGGATAATGCCGGAGAATTTAGGATCAGTCTTGGCGTAGTCATCAGGTAAGGTAACGATGCTTTCGCTTCCAAATGAAGGATAATCGATATTCTCAACAACACTTCTTCTGAATTCCTTCAGTTCGTGTCTTTCACCACTGATCTTAACTTTTTGAGACAGCAATCCTTCTTCCGCCTCATCTTCTACGATGATCACACCTTTATTCGGATACAGGGTAATGAGATCGTCTTTTATTTCGTAGACCCTGTTGTCCCAGGCATCATATTCGTAATACTTCTTATCGGGATCAAGTGAGATCTTTCCTTCATATTTATCGGCTGCTTCATTGAACAGATAATAGAGCTTATGATCCTTGACATATTCCAGGATCCTGACATTCTTATCGGCCGGTTCAAGGTTCAGACAGGGCGAAACATATTTCTTGACTTCCTGAGTAAGATCTTCCAAGGATACGGCATTAAATGAATCGTTTATTTCGCCATCGATCACTTCCGGTAAAGAATTCACAAACAGGATCGGAATACTCAATTGCGAAAGGACTTCATTCATTTCCTTGGTGATGAACTGGGCTTCCGGAACGATCAGTACCTGATATTCCTGATTATTGACCTTCAGTCCGTCTTCAAAGGAAGTCTGATAGTGTTCCTTTTCAATTAAGGCATCCAAGGGGATCGTATCCGCCAGGATCTGAGCCTCATAAAGCTTGCGCAAAGGCTTCTGTATAAACATCGATTTGCCCATCCACTCCAGTTCGCCATTGTAAAGAACGGCCACATGGCTTTCCCGATGACCGCCTGAGATCAAAGTACAGACGCGATTCATGTATTCCACGATCTTAGAAAAATGGCGGTATTGGGGATTGTGACCCTGGGCATAGAAATGCGGCGGACAATCAGGATCCGGGAACTGCTTGCCTGTAAAGGCGTGCGGAACGAAATGGTTGACACCTCTGACCATAAAATGATCCGCCAGGTACTTCTCCAGCCTGACACCTTCGCTCCAGCCGTAGTTGCCGAAGATCTCACACATCGCATCACCTTTCTTTAAAGGTTCGATCGCTGCCGCCGAAGCAGCCAGATTGCCTAAGGCGAAATGAAAGAATTCGCCATCCCGATTGCCCATCAGCGTCCTGATCTTTTTATCTTCTCCCTGCGGATAAACCTGTCCACCGATATCGTCAATACCGGACATATCCTGGCCATTCAGTCCTCTGAAATAATGACCTAAGGAAACGGCTGTTCGGGAATGAGAGTTGTTGTCTTCGATCACATGACCGATGTACTTGACGCCATGTTCACGACACCATTCACCGATCTGGTAAGAGAAATCCTGACGTACAAGCTTTGTCACACCATCCATGAAAGCCAGTCGGACTTTTGCCGCCTTTTCGGGATGCTCGTTGTTCCAGAGATAGATCAGATCGTTCTTCCAGCTTCCCCCTAAAGACTTCTTCAGTTCCTCTTCCAGTTCATCCGAATAAGGTAAATCGATACCGGTACCCAGCAGGTTGGATCCGGTCATATAGAAACCGTTTCCCAGTTCCGGTTCATCGGAAAAGAAACCGACCAGGGTCTTGCCGAAATCGTCCTTATAATGATCCCAGTGTTTCTCATAGACTTCATCGATCAGGATCTTTACGGAATCCTTGTTCATCATGTTGATGTATTCCCGATGAATGCCATAGTTACGGCTCAGACCTGTCACATAGATCTCATAAGTTCCTTCCGGTTTATGCCAGTTCACGATCCCGGTGTTGGACAAAGGAATGTCGTATAACTCACCCTGTTCATCAACAACTGTAACGGAAAGGATCCTGTCGTCATTGAAGACGGGTGCTCCTTTGGCCATGAATTTGGTAGCCGAAACGGCAACGAAATTCTCTGCACTAAGTTTTGGCGGGAACAGCTTCGTCAGATCGATCTTCAGATCTCTTTCCTTGCCTGAGTACTTCTTGTGGGAAGAGACGACGGATTGACGATGCAGCTCCAGTGGTGCATTCTTGACCTTGCCGTTGGCGAAACCGGTCGGGAAATGAGAATCATCCAGGACCCAGACCTTCATGTCTCTGTTACGAGCTTCATCCATGATGATATCCATATCGATCCACCATTTCTCACCGCAGAAATCCGGATGCGGTCTTGATTCGATACATACCGACTTGCAGCCACTCTCGTGGATGACTTTCATCATCTTTCTTAAAGTCTCTTCATCTTCGCCATGCTGCCAGAAAAACGGAAAGATATGATCTCCGCTGTTGCCGTTCAATAATTCCCTGATCGTCTGATCCATCTTAAACTCCTTTACATCTCGTAGATGGTTTTGCCTTCATTGATGCCGTTTTCATTGACGGAATCGATGCAGAAATAGTAATGCTGAGTCTTGTTGAGAGTCGTCACCAGGATCTCGTTTTTGTCATAGAAAAGATAGGAATTGTAGAGCTTATCTTTTTCAATACCCAGACGCACATTGTAGGCGAAGGCACCATCAGCCTTATCAAAACTGATCAAGGCATCCAGCCCATTCTCCTGTCTGGCCACTCTGACGTTTTCCACTTCCTTGGCAAGTTCGCCCTTGCCCTTGCCGAAGACCCTCAAACCGCTTAACGCAAAGACCTCGTCGTAAGGAAGCTCCAGAGCAGTGACTTTCAAATATCTTAATTCATACTTTTCATCAAGGATGATATAAGGATGAGATCTATCGTCTTCGCACTTGCTGCGATCTTCGATCATGAACCATTCCTCGCCATCAAGGCTTCCTTCCAGGGTGAATCTGGTCTTGAGCTTAGGCGAAGAATCGATATAACGCGTGCTGGTCATCATGTCCGAACGCAAAGACTTGTCCACTTCCAGCTCCTTGACGGATTCTTCCGCAAAGTTGATCTGCACACTGTGCGGTCTGTAGACCTCGCCAAGATCCAGCTCATACCAGCCCTGGCTCTCCTTGCAGGCCCACCAGGTCCGAATGTCTTCATCCATTGCCAGTTCGACCGGATGATCTTCCAGGCTGGAAGAAGCTTTGGCTTTTTTCTTATAGGAAATAAGGTAGTATTGCGGTATTAATGTTCTGGCATCATATTTACCATCGGGTAATACGATCGGATAATCCGCAAAGTTCTGGTTGGAATATAATAGGCCATCTTCATCAAGACCGCTCGGGAAGATACCCAGTCTTCTTTCAAAGTTCATATTTTTGGAGATACGCATTGTCGAAACATGGATGATATTGCCATCCTTGTCGTCGATCGTTGAACCATGGCCCGCTCCGGTGATGAAACCGGAAGGTTTTAAAGAAAACGGCGTATTCTTCATGAAAGTGAAGGGACCTAAGGGCTTATCGGCAATATAATAGCCATCACCATAGGTGGAGAACTGGGTTCCCGGAGCGGCATATTGCAGATAATACTTGCCATTCCACTTGTTCATAAAAGCACCCTCCATGTAGGGTCTGCCCTTCCTGTTTAAGAACTTCATGAACAAGCCTCTGATACCCTTTTCCGACTCTTCTTCTTTTCCTGGGAAATTAAAACGTTCCCAGCCATGGACATCCTCACCATGATCGATACAGGCTGCCTTCTCCCCGATCGGCAGCATCGTTTCCTTATCCAGTTCGATGCCCCAGATCGGTTCCACATTGCCACAGCCCCAATAGAAAAAAACTCTGCCATCATCGTCATAGAACAGATCCGGATCCCAGAAAGCGAAAGGTTCGGAAACCTTCTCGAACTCATCAGACAAAGGATCCTTGGTCCGCCAGATCGTCGAAGGTTTTGTGCGGGTGGAAGCGGAGAAATACAGATAGTCGTCGACCTGCCTGACGTCCGGCGCATAGCGGTACATATCCAGGTCTCTGTTTTCATGCCATTTCCAGTGGATCAGATCATCACTGTAATAGAAACCGGCCGACATCGACGCAAACATATAATAGACGTCTTTGAATAAAACGATGGTCGGATCGGCCGCTTCACGATGAGCTCTGCCGCCGTAGTGTTGCCACTTGTAAGGAATATCGATCGGGTTGCAATACTCTTTCATTTCTACTCTCCTCTTGTCTCAAATTCATGAACACCGTAATTGACGGTATGTCTGCTTCCATCCGGCAGTATCACTTCCGCGGAAGTGTTGGCCGGGATGGATACTCTATATAATACTTTGTCGCCTTCATAAGCCCATTCAGATCCTATCAGACCGCAGGGACTCTGATAGGAGGCTTTGGCGTGTTTAAGAAGCTTATTCACCGCAGGCGTGATTGTGGTCTTGCCTTTGTTGACATTGATACCGCAGACCCCCGAGATCAGCCAGCCGGAAACGGCACCATAGGAGTAGTGGTTCAAAGAACCGTTATTACCGGCGTCGATACCGTTCCAGTTCTCCCAGATCGTCGTTGCCCCTTGTTTAACGGCGTAGAGCCAGGAAGGCGTCGTCTCCTGAAGCAGCAGGCGATAAGCCGTTTCCGTAAAACCGTATTCACATAAGACCGGGCACAAAAACGGCGTAGAAAGAAAACCGGTATTGAGGTGATAATCGTTGTTGACGATCATCTCATTCAAAAGCTTCGCATTTTCTTCCTTGTGATCGATCAGATCGAAACGCAGCGGTCTGAGATAATCGCATTGTCTGTCGGAATGTACGATGCCCTCGTCGGTATAAACATGGTTATATGCTTCCCTGACCTTAGCGGATAGTTCGCCATATTTCTTCTCATCATCCTTTTTACCCAGGATGCCGGCGATCTCTCCTAGCAGTTTGGCGCTGTAATAATAATAGGCAGTCGCCGATTTGGGAGCACCTTTGGACAGATTGGTCCTTAATTCATTTGCCGCATCGACATCAGGCTGACACCATTCACCCCAGTGAAAACCCTTTTCGATGATGTAGTCTTCATACGGATCTTTACTGAAGAGCTTCTTCAAAGGACGCTTTTTGGCCAGATTGATCAAATATGCCAGCCACTTTTTCATCATCTCGTAGTTTTCAGCCAGTATCCTTTCATCGCCCGTATATTCATACATGACATAAGGAACGATGATACAGGCATCACCCCAGCCGGTCGAACCGTTCATGAAATTCGTGATCCCGAAATTTCCCTTATTGATCGGCGGAGCCACGTTAGCGACAACGCCCTTTTTATCCTGAGCCAGACGGCATTCCGCCAGCCACTTGCGGAAGACGCTGTAGGAGTCGTGCAACAAAAGCCCGGTCGGCACAAAGACCTGCGCATCGCCGGTCCAGCCGCTTCTTTCCCGATGCGGACAATCCGTCGGAATATCGGTGAAGTTGGACTTCATCGACCACATACTGTTGAGGAAGAGACGGTTGACATCCTTGTTGTCACATTCAAACGTTGCCGTTTCCGCCATATCCGAATACACGGCTATGGATTCAAATTTCGCATTGCTCAGATCGACATCGGTCTCTACCTTGATATAACGGAAGCCGAAGATCGAGAATCTCGGCTGATAGACATTGAGACCATCCTTGCAGGTATATTCGATCTTCTGAGGAATACCGCCATTGCGGTTACGGGCTCCCGGATCGATGTTGGCTTGCGTGAAGTTGCCATCCTTATCCAAAGTTTCACCATGCCAGATGACCAGCTTCTGTCCTTTTTTGGCTTCCAGTTCAAAGCGGGTATATCCGGCCAGATTCTGCGAAAAGTCGTAGACGATACTGCCATCAGGAACTTCGATCCGCTTTCCTTCAAAGCGTTCCATTTCTTTCACATAGACCTCATCGGAACAGCACAGGATCGAATTATCAAACGACATCAGTCGAACGCCATGGTAGTCATCAACATCTTCCATCGTCGCATCATAGACTTCCCCGATCTCCAGATCGGAGAAACGGATCGGACCGCTCTGGCTGGCTTGCCAGTCTTCATCGGTCACCAAAACAACATCACCGTTGACTTCCAGCTGTGCCAGTAAAGCCAGATCATCGCCAAAAACGTGATTGGTTCCATCGATGCCGTTATTGCCCCGATACCAGCCATCACCAATGACCACTTCGATCAGGTTGCCACCTTTTTGAATGAGTTCACTGACATCATAGACCTGATACTGCATGCGCTGACGGTAGTCACCGCTGCCCGGTGCCAGGATGAAGTCACCGACTCTTTCGCCATTGATCTTAGCCTCATAGAGACCATGAGACGTGATATATAAACGGGCAGTGCCTGAATGAGGCACACTAAATTCTTTTTTCAGATAGGAAGCCGGCTGTCTTTCCTTGCTGTCAGAGAGTTCCGGGTTTATCCACTTGGCCTTCCACTTGGAAATACCCGTTTCAAAATGGGCTTCGCTTTCTTCTCCCTTGACATCACTTTCATCCCAAAGTCTGATCTTTACTTTGACTGCTTCCCTGTCGTGCAGTTCAAACGGAAGATCGAATTCCATCTTGTCGCTTGCGATTTTTTCGGAATGATATTTTTCTTCGCCATTGACTTCGATCACATACGCATAGGCACTTTGACGAATTCCTTCGTCACAGTTCCAGCTGATCCTGGGCTTTCTGTTTTCTAAGCCCATGGGATTTTTCAGATGATCGGTCAGGATATTGATTGCTTTCATATGACACCTCTTTCACCATTATGATACCGAAGAATCGAATGAAATAATCCGACACTTTTTGAAAAAGTGTTTCTGTAATCCGATGCCGCTCTTTTATAATGAAACTGAGGTATATAAAATATGGAAAAATGGGAAGATATCAGCATTCTTAACGAAAATGTTCTAAAGGCACATGCCACTTTTTCTTATCAAAACAAACTGGATCTCAACGGTATCTGGGATTATACCTGCATCAAAGGAAGCGACAACGTCCCACAGGATCTAAACAGTGTCATCTACGGCAACATCGAAGTTCCCTGCAGCGTTGAACTTAAGGGTTATTCACAGGCCTACTACTACGGCGCTTCTTTCCCACCGGCCATAAACAAAAAGAAGATCCCTACCATCGATCATAAACAGACGCATGTCTCCTTATATCGCAAGATTTTCGAAATAAACGAGATCAGTGAACAGATGATCCTGCGTTTTGACAGCGTCAAATCGGCCTTCAGCTGTTATTTAAACGACAAGTATCTGGGTATGGCCAAGTGTTCGATGCTGCCGATCGAATTCGATATCACCGATCAGATCCAAAAAGGAAGCAATAAACTCAATGTGATCGTCTGGCAATTCTCCGATGCTACCTATCTCGAAGGTCAGGACATGTGGTTTTTAAGCGGTATCGACCGTAGTGTCAGTATCTATGGCCGAAGCAACAGGCACATCGAAGATGTCTTCTTGCACAACAAACTATCCAATGAATACAAAGACGCTGAGCTTCTTATCGATCTGGAAACATCCTGCGCAGACGGAAATATCACCATTGAATTTAACAATGAAAAATGCACTTATCCGCTCAGCGCAAATCATACTTCGATCTCTATCCCCGTCAAAGACGTCCACCTCTGGTCGGCCGAAGATCCCTATCTCTATCAGGTTAAGATCTCTTTGGATGACAGCGATACGCAGACCTTCAATTACGGTTTCAAGGAAGTGAAAGTCGATCACGGCAAAGGCCTCTTCCTTTTCAACGGTAAAAACATCAAACTGCGCGGCATGAACTATCATGCCTTCACCCCGGACTACGGCCATTACGTCCCCGAAGAAGTCTATGAAAAGGATCTGAAGCTGATGAAGAAGTTCAACATCAATGCGATCCGTACTTCTCACTATCCGCAAGCCGACATCTTCTATGAGCTTTGCGACCGCTATGGCATCTACGTCATGGACGAGGTCAATGTCGAAAGCCACGGTGTCCGCAAGAAAGTGCCCCAGGACGATCCCAGATGGCTGCCGCAGATGAACGACCGCATGGCCAGGATGGTCTTAAGAGACCGTAACCACCCCTGTGTGACCATCTGGTCTTTAGGCAACGAGTCGGCTGTCGGAAGCGATCACTTCAAAATGAAAGAAACAGCCCTGTCTTTGGATCAAAGCAGGCCTATCCACTATGAAGGCGGAACCAACCTTAAGCTCTCCGATTTTATGTGCACCGGCTATTCGCCGTTAGAAAGAGAACAGAAGTTCGCTCAAGGCAAGGACGTTGAAAACCAGCCGACCATCTTACAGAAGCTCATCCCTTTGATGATGTCGAGCAAATCGATGAAATTCGAAGAATACAAAGGCCATCCGGTCATCGCCACCGAATACAACTACTGCATGGGTAACAGCTCTTGCGATGTCGCAAAGCATGTCGAACTCTTTGATAAATCGGACAGATGGTGCGGCGGTTTCGTCTGGGACTTTAAAGACAAAGCTTTAAGGATCGATGATAAATTCGTATACGGCGGCGATCTCACCGATAAGGACCAGAAGGGCAATGTCTGCTGCGACGGTGCCTGCGATCCCGATTCGATCCCCCATTCCGTCTTCTATGAAATTAAACATGCCTTCCAGGACATCGTCTGTGACTATAAAGACGGAAGCCTGGAAATATACAATCGCAATTTCTTCGTCAACGCCAATATCTACCATCTCAGATATGAGATCACCAGAAACGGCGAAACGATCGAGTCCCATGAACCGGATATCGATGTCAAACCAAGAGAAACCAAAATATATCCCATCACCATAAACAATGATCTCAAAGAAGAAGGAATCTACTACCTGAACGTTTATCTCTTGCGGAAAGAAGAAACGCAGGTTTACGAAAAAGATGAGGTCCGCTGCTACGATCAGTTCTTCTTAAAAGACAACAGAAAAACAGAGAAGACAATCACTACGAGTATCAATCTTAAAGAGGACTGCATTGAACTTCTTAGCAGCGATACCGTCTACCTGATCGACAGAAACAGCGGTAATATAACTCAGATCAAAAAGGATGATAAGGAATATCTGAACGCTCCACTTCGTCCTTGTTTCTACCGTCCGATCGTCGATGGTGAAGCCGGTTTTATTGGCCTGGCAATGGCTGCCCACTTAAAAACAAACGATTTCGCCAAACTGTCCTTCAATGATCTTACTTCCACGAAGATCGAAATCAAGGATGATGAAGTAGTCGTCTCCAACGATCTGAAACAGCTTAATCTGACCAGGGTCTACACGATCGTCAATGACTCTTTGCGTGTTGAAGTTAAACTCCACACTAAGAAAAAGGCTCCTAACCGCTTCGGTATGTCTCTACAAACAGACCCAGCCTTTGTCTGCTTCGACTGGTTTGGCAAGGGTCCCCATGATACCTATCAGGCTCGAGATGATTCCGGTATCATCGGCGATCATCATCAGGATGTAAGAGATCAGGATGAATACGTCCGTCCGCAGGAACATGGAAACAAGACTCATGTAGATCATTTGCGTCTTTCCGACAACGAGGGAAGAAGTATCACCGCCTTTAAAGACGGTAATGATCTTAGTACTTCCGTCTGGCCTTATACATTAAAAGATCTTCATGAGGCGCAACATATTCATGAACTTCCTTCTTTCAAGGTAACGACTCTCAATATCGACTGCATCCAGAACGGCTTAGGTGACTGTTTCAACCACTGCCCGGAAGAATACAAGCTGCAGCCCGATTCAGACTACCAATACGCTTTCTACCTTAAAGTTAAATGAGTATTCAAAAAGACATCGGCGATGTCTTTTTGAATTGATCGATATTTATTATTATCTGTTTTCAAAGAAAGCTTCCAGCTTGCGGGCAATAAACGGCGTCCAGAAATCCCGATAACCACAAAGGGAAGGATGGATCTTGTCGATCATATAAAGCTGATACTGCTGCTTAGACAAGGAAGAAACATTCAGTTCATTCCACAGATCGATGATACCGATATCCCATTTTTCTTTGATTTTTGCCAGGAGCTCCGTCATCTTCTGATAGTGCTCGCTTTCGTATTTGCCGTTGGTATAGAACATGATCGGACAGTTCCAGGTATTCTTCGCGTAAGCGATGATGTATTCGATAGCTCCGGCGATCGTCGAAGTATCAAAATCCTCTAAAGCGTAGCCTTCGGAAACCTCACCTAAAGGCTGTTTCGTCGTCGCATCATTGGTCGAAAGCTGACAGATGAACAGGTCTGCTTCAAAGTCCTTGTCCATATCCTTGATCCTGTCGACATAAGGGCGACGGCCAAAAATCTTCTTGTTGACTAGTGTCGTACCGCTTAAAGCTTCCTTGGCTACGATCACGCCATACTGGTTTTGCAGATACTCGACAAAAGAGACATCATCTCTGCCATAAGTCACTGAAGAGCCTAGGAACATGATCTTCTTGCCGGCCAGGATGCTTTCTTTCTTTTCCGCCAATTCAGGGGCATACATTTCCGCATCACCGGGATGTTTTTTCTTCACCTTATAGAAGCCTAACGCCGCACCGACAGCTGCCGCCGTCAAAGGAATGAGCCAGTATTTTTTCATAACGACCTCCTGTTTATACTGTTGTTTATATATTTATCTGAATCTTTTTCTACTCTTTTATTCTATCATTCCATGGCTTCCATCAGAAGCAAGCCTATGGACATAATCCGACATTTTGGATAGGATGAAATCATGCTGGCAAACCACGAGCACAGGCTTTATTCCAACAATTCCCGGGTCTGGGTAGGCAAATACCGCAATCTCAGAAACATCTCTCACTGGCACTTCGACCATGAGCTCGTCTATTGCGTGTCCGGTACTTCCACCATCCTGATCGATCAGAATATATATCTGCTTAATGAAGGAGACTGTCTTTTCATTCGCGGATCTTCGATTCACTCCATCGAAGCCCAGGACGATGCGATCTTATATGTCGCCTTGTTTTCCGAAAAACTGCTGTCCAATATTCTTGATGTTTATCGCCTGGCCCAGCCGTTATTTACCGACCGCTACAATGTTTCGGATACCCTTGAAGAGATCCGCAAATGCGATTTTGAAAGAGACTTATTCTACGATGAGAAGATCAATTGTCTCATCAGTAATTTAGTGATCGACATCTTCACCCATGAAGAGATAGTTCAGGAAGCCTACAATCAGACACCGACCACCAAGCGCTACAAAGATCTGCTTTATGACATTGACCTGAACATCAGCGATTATTCCTTTTCAAGAGGTGCCGAATACATGCATATGTCTCAAGCCTACTTCTCCCGCTTTTTCAAAAAGATGTCGGGCATGACCTTTTCTCAATACCTGAACCATATCCGCATCAATAAAGCCATCGACCTGATCAAAGAAAACGAGCACACGATGGCTGAGATCTCCACGCAATGCGGTTTCGACACCATCCGCAACTTCAACCGGGTCTTTAAAGCGATCACCGCTTATGCCCCTAAAGAGATCCCCAAGAACTACATCATGCGTCTAAGATCCAACTCGGACAACTCCAGCGAATTCGACCCGACCATCTCCAGCAGTGAGCTGATCAGCGAATAGATATCATAACCTTTCTGCCAGAGTCAGGGTTCCCTGATCATCCTTCAGATATCTGATCAGCGGACGTTCCTTGTTAAATGTATTGGGATAATGCATGATCAGGCTCAAAGCGCCTTGTTTATCCCTGTAGATCATCCCATGACCGCCGTCTTTTTCAAACAGAGCTTTTTCATCGATCGACCATTTTCCATCGATCTCATCGTTGTCGCTGTGTGCCAGCAGTTCACAATAACCCTTTTTTCCATAACTCGACCAGATCAAATGAAGTATGCCGTCTTCACTTCTATACAAAAACGGTCCATCGGTCACATACCTGGTAAACATATACGGTTTTACCAGAGACCCCGCTTGAGAAGCATTAAAAAGTAAGAAAGGTTCTTGTTTCAAATCGGAAAGATCTTCATTCAGTTTTGCCGCATAAATCCTTCCATCCTTTACTTCTTTCCACTCCCGGCAGAAGACGATATACGGTTCCTTCTTCTTAGAAATATACAAAGTGCCATCCAGACATCGCCAGTCTTCCGGCGTCAGTGTCTTATCCGACACGAGTTCAAAAGGGCCCATTGGCGAATCCGACACCAGCGAAGATGTTCCCATCTTCTTCCCGTATGTAAAGGTGGCAAACATGTAGAACTTTCCGTTGTAATGGTATACTTCCGGTGCCCAGTAATTCTTATTTGAGAAGAAGCCGGGTCCCGGTGAAAAGACGACATAAGGACCGGCGAATTCTTCAAGGTCTTCGCTGACATAGACATCAAGACCTGTTGCCTTCTTCGTGAAAGCCTCATTTCCTCTTGTGCCATACAGATAGTATTTTCCTTCATTCAAAAGAATGAAAGGATCTCTGATATTGATTTCTTCTTTTTTCATTTCTTTAACCAGAACTCCACCGCTTCATCGATCCAGCCATAGGCGGCTGTCCCCAAACCATTGCCCACCCCATGGGCAACCCCTTCAAATATAAGACACTTATTTTCAATTCCTTTTTCCATCAAAGCATCTTTCAACAGGATGCTGTTTTGATTATCCACTTCTTCATCAGCCGTTCCATACCACAGAAAAGTCCGGGGAAAATCGGTCCCGACATGTTTTTCTACGCTTGTCATCTCTTCATCCTGAACAGAAGCATCTTTACCCAGGAAGTTATCATGCGTACCCATATGGGTGTTTTTCCTGTCCATCGTCACGACCGGATAGGAAAGGACCAGTGTATCAGGTTTTGGCAGGCCGTAATTGCCTGCACCGAGGTTGTCAGAGCAGAATTCCGCCGCCAGATGCCCACCGGCTGAAGCACCCCATAAAGAATAGTGGTCGATGTCCAAATGGTATCTGTCTTTTAAAGCCAGTACTTCTTTGACACCTCGAGCAAGATCATCGATGGGTTTAGGACACCTGGCTTTTTTCATGGTCGAGTAATAGACGATAGCCGCCGAGATCCCCTTTTCATTGAGTTTCCTGGCTATCGGGGTTCCTTCCACAAAGGAACAGACTACCTGATAACCGCCTCCGGGAACCAGGATAGCCAGAGGATGATCCTTGCCATCATCGATCATAAAACGCAGGTCCAGTTTATAGCCTTTTTTACCAAACAGATCTTTAAAGATCATTTTGCGATCCATATACTCCCGTGATTTTGCCATGATTATTCCTTACCTTTCAAAACGATATTTGCCTGCCGAATATTCTTCTTCTATTGTTCCGATATTGATCAAAGCACTGGTATTGGCCGGAATGCTTATTTCGTAGCCTTCATCATCGTGCTTCACAAAGATCTGACCGTACTGGCTTCTGTATGTCACTTCAAAGGGCTCATCACATTTCACCGGGCAGATCGCAAAATGATTGTTTCCATCAATTTTGATCCCGGCAAGATATTCAAAGAAATAAGACACGACAGCACCTGGCGAATAGTGGTTCAAAGAAGCGTCTCCTTCCCATGATTCCCAGATCGTGGTAGCACCGTTGTTGACTTCATAGAGCCAGCCCGGACTCTTTTCGTTTTTCAATACCTTCTCGGCCAAATCGACATATCCTGCATCAGCCAGCGTTGATAGTAAGAATGGCGTTGACAAAAAGCCGGTCATGACACGATAGTCCTTGTTGACAACGGCTTTCGCCAGTCTTTCAGCCAGCAGCGTCTTCTCTTCCTCATTTCCCAGTCCTAAAGCGATCGGTCTGACAAGTTTGGCATAACGATCGGTATCCGGGATCGGATTTAAGAACTTCTTGCGATAGATGCGTTTTGCGCCATCCGCATACTCTTTGAAGAGTTTTGCGTCCTCCTCTTTTCCCAATAAAGTACTCACCTTTGACATGATGTCTAAAGTGTAATGCATATAGGCCGTGGATTCTTCCGTTTTGACGGAAAGTTTTTTGGTGCTTATCTTATCCTGGAATTCGACCGGTTCCAGCCATTCACCAAGGTGAACGCCTTTCTCATAAAGATACTTGTAATCATCATCCTGTTTCAGCAGCTTTTTGTCGATAGGACCGGCATTGTTCACCATGAACATAGCGGCTTTCTTCATCATCTCATAGTGTTTTTCCAGAATCGAGCGGTCATTGTATCGCAGATAGAAGCGATACGGAAGTAAGATCGCCGCATCGTGCCAGCCGGTGGAACCGCCGGAAGAATTGTACATCATCTCGGCGCCCCAGGCAGGGATGACGGCCGGCATCTTGCCGTCTTTGAGCTGGGCATCTTCAAAATCATTGAGCCATTTGCGGTAAAAGGCCGGGATATCCATCAGATATGCCGCCGTATCAAAGAAGACCTGCCCATCACCTGTCCAGCCCATCCTCTCTCTGGTCGGACAGTCAGTCGGAATATCCAGATAATTTCCTTTCATGGACCATAAGGCATTGGCGAAAAGCTGATTGAGTTTTCCGTCTCCGCAATGGAAGAAACCGATCTGCTCAAGATTTGAATAGACGGCATGTGATTCGATCCTTTTGATCGCGGCCTTTCCTTCTATCTGGGCATATCTGAAACCGCAGACCGCGAATTCCATCTCATAGTGATCCTCATTCCCGCTGCAATACAAGACGACTTCCTGCTTCGGAGTTACGACATGATCGTTTTCACTCTTCGCATTCCAGACATAAATGGCCACCAGATTCTGTTTCAGTTTACTCAGTTCGCCAGCCGGACGCTTGCACTGGATCGGTTCCATATTGACCCTGCCGTCTTTTAAAGTCTCGCCTAGCGTGATCTTGATCTTCTCGCCCTTCTTCCCTTTGTAATCCAAAGAGATCGTACCGGCGATATTCTGCGAAAAATCGACGATCGTATCGGAAATGAACTTCCCTTCAAACGATTCGTGTTTTGAAACATAGACATTATCGGAAGCGACTAGGCGATGAACACCTTTTACCTCAATGGCCTTTCGACTATAAGTTGGAACCATTGAACTATCATAGATCTCGCCATCCTGCATATCATTGAAACGGACCGGGCCGTCATTGCACCAGTCAAAAGAACTGTCGGATAATACTAGATCATTTGAACCATCGGCATAAGTGATCTCCAGCTGAACATAGAGTTTGGTCTGCTTGCCATAGAAAGAAATGAAACCGAAAGCACCAAGCGAACCGCGATACCAGCCATCGCCCAGGGCGATCTTCAGATCATTGTTTTCCTTGAGCAGTTCCGTCACATCATAAGTCTGATATTGCAGACGTTTGCGATAGTCGGTGGAACCCGGCATAAATAAAGTATCGAGTTTTTCATCGTTGATACTCACTGTATAGATACCACAGGCCGAGATGTACAGACGTGCTTTTCTGATCTCTTTTTTACAGTCAAAGGTCTTCCTGAACAGATCGAGCGGATAACGCACATTCTTCTGCGGAACATAATCACCGGCGATCCACTTGGCCTTGAAGTCTTCCTTGGCCAAAAGACCCATTTCAAAGAAAGCACCGCTTGCTTCGCCTTTGTCGTCATTCTCATCCCAAAGAGTGATACTGACATCGATGTGATCTCGGGAAAGCAGTTTCTTTCCCTGATAAAGGATATGGTTCATCTGATCGGAAGCTACCTTTCCGCTGTCCCAATATACTTCATCGTCCTTCTTGCAAAGGATCTGATAGGCACTCTGTTTTATACCGCCATTACAAGTCCAGCTAAAACGCGGTTTTCTGATGTCGATCCCGATCGGATCCTTCAGATACTCAACTCTGATATTTTCTGCTTTCATAGCTTATTTCCTTTCCAACGCAGTCTTCAATCTCGCCTTCCTCATGCCATATGAGATAAGCCCTTTCACTAGATCAGGAAGCAGTTTCCCGCTTCCTGTCTTAATATATGAATTATTCTATTACACTGCTTTAACAGCTGTTTGACATTGCTGGCTTCCTGCCTTGGCCGTAACTTTGATCTCACCGGCCTTTGTCGCCTTTACGATCGCCAGAGCCTTGCCATAGTAGGTGCTGTATTCGCCGGAATGAACATCTTCTTCCGTGCGGGGGTTGGCACTGCCAAACGCCAGCAGTTCGCCATTCTCGACGGATACCGCAACTTTACGATCATCATTGCATTCAACGACACCATTATCATCAGCGATATTCACGCCGATATAGACGATATCATTGACCCTGATCTCTTTTTCTTCCGGAGATAAGCTGAGTTTGGCATCCTTTGCGCTGTTAAGCGCATTCCTGGCGATCTCGTTTCCGGCCGCATCGAAGGCGACAGCCTCCAGAGTTCCGGGTGCATATTTGATCTTGAAGATGGTCCTTGAACCCTTCGGTTTTTTAGAAGCGATCTTTTTGGAATTCTGGTAAAGCTCGACATGATCACAATGGAAGAAAACTTCTACGACTGCTTTCTTTCCATCGCAGTTCTTCCATGAATAGGAAGCAATGCCATTGCTACCGCGCCAGATGGCCTTATACGGCTTACGATCATGGTTGATCGGCTGGATCGTGATCATCGGTCTTTCCAATGCATCCCAGGCTGCCGAAGCCCAGAAAGCTTCCGCATTGGGGGTTCCGATGATATCGAAGGCACCGGCATCGGAAAGCCACCAGGGATAGGGTTTGGAGAAACCTGCTCCCGACTTGTCATATGCCCAGGTACCGATACCGTTTTCGCCGATATAATCCCATGCCGTCCACATGAAGTCACCGACATTCTGCGGGATACTCTTGGCATATTCCCAGTTCTCATCAATCGTATAAGGGAAGGTCTCGGAACCGAAAGTCACTCTATCAGGATGCAGCTTGGCATCTAAAGGATAACGGCCCGAACCGTAGTTGTAGCCGCAAATATCCAGTTCATCAAGACCGGGCGAGACGATGACGTCAGCCTTCTTGGAATTGGCGGACTTGTTCATGCTGGGTCCGATGAAAGAAGCGATCATGTTGAACATCGTTGAGTTCATGCCGTTGAGCTGATTAGTGTCACTGTTCATACCGCCTTCTTCGTCATAAATGCCCTTGCCCTTGGAAGAATTGAAGATGATCATCAGGTTGAAACCACCGGTCACCAGTCTGTTTTTATCGATAGAGTGGAACAGCTCTCTCATTTGCTTGATCGCTTCCACGCCTTCTTTCTTGGCCGGTTCGGAAACTTCGTTACCCAAGGAATACATGATCACACTTGGATGGTTGAAATCTCTATTGACCATGTTTCTGAGGTCTTCCTCGTGGTTTTCACGCCAGAGTTTTCCGCCATAGTCGGCCTTGTTTTTCTTATGGAACCACATATCCCAGGCTTCATCCATGACATAGATGCCCAGTTCATCACAGGCATTTAACAGATGCTTGGAAGTCGGGTTGTGAGCACTTCTGATCGCGTTGAAACCCGCATCCTTTAAAGTTTTGACTCTGCGGTATTCCGATTTGTAGTATGTGGCACTTCCTAATAAACCGTTATCATGATGGATGCAGCCACCCTTCAACAAGGTATTCTTTCCGTTAACAAACAAACCGTTACGGTTGCATTCGATCTGGCGGATACCGAAATGATCACTCACTGTATCGTTACCGACAGTGACCTTGATCTCATAAAGATTGGGTTCTTCAGCACACCACAATTTGGCGTTATCGATGATCAGATCGACATCATCGCCCTGGCCTTTGGCAACTATCTCACCTTTAAAGGTGATTTCAAATTCCGCTTTAGGATTTCCGGTCTTCACCTTGATCAGACCTGTTTTATAATCCAGAGTCGATACCTTGACATCCCAGACACCGATATATTCATCTTCGTCACTTGTATAGAGGTTGACATCACGATAGATACCCGCTCCCGGATACCATCTTGAATCAGGACCGTCCTTAATGCCGCATGCCACTTTGATGACATCGTCTTTCTTTAGGCTTCCCAGTTCTACGACAAACGGCGCATAGCCGTAATGATATTCCTTCTTTAATTCATCGTTGAGATATACTTTGGCATCCTTATAGACACCGTCAAATTCCAGAACGGCGTGTTTTGCGTCCACTTTGGCCTTTTTCTCATAAGTATAAGTGCCGATATTGAAGAAAGCACCGGCATCCTTGCTGAGGGCATTAGGATCCCTTTTCTCAAAAAACATCGCATCATGAGGCAGTGTTATTAGCTTTTCACTGTCCGTGCCGTCTTTTCTGAAGATCCAGTTTTCATTGAATAGTGTCTTTTTCATAAGTCCTCCCGATGATATACTCTTTTTCTCTAAGCTGATTATAAGCGCTTACATCTTTTTTCTTATATCAATAATTAGCTATCGCTTTCATTAATTGGATATCATTAGGACAAATAGCTAAATATTGATATGAAACACTATTTTTTATAATATGAAGATATGGAAAACATCGAACTCTTCTCGCAGATCTTACAATGTATCTACCAGATCTATCTCTGGATCTATGACCAGAGTGGGGATCTGATCAAATCCGATTCTTCTCAAGAATGGGATTACTCTGCGCTTATGAGCAGGGAACATTTACAGAATATTTCCCGTTTTTTTAAAGACCACAGTAAACCGATGATCTATACAGCCAATTATCAGACCAACTGGATCGCCGACTGGAAAAAGACCGACGAGGGGCCGATCGTCGTTCTTATCGGGCCTTTTTTCCTCGACTCTTTCCCGAAAGGATCGATCCTTGAAGAAATGGAACGCAATATGATCTCCTTGAAGAAAAAAGATCGGATCCTGTCCCTTCTGAATATGATCCCCGTCATCGGCTTCACCAGGATCATGGAATATGCGGTTATGGTCCATTACGCTCTTTCTCAGGAGCAGATCAGTGCTTCCGACTTGCATTTCAACGTACCGGAAAACAGAGATGATGAATACGAGGATGATGAAGTCGAAACGACGATCCATGGAACCTATGAAGCCGAAAGAGAGATGCTCAGAATGGTCAGAGAGGGAGATCTGAGACTCGAAGAATATATGAAGACAATGGCTTCTATCGGCAATATCGGCAAGATGGCCAATGATGATTCCGAACCCTTAAGGCAAATGCGAAACGCTCTCATCGTACAGGCGACGCTCTTTTGCCGGGCGGCCATTGAAGGCGGTCTCTATGCCGATACGGCCATGACTTTGACCGATCACTACTTTCAAAGTATCGAAGCCGCCAAAAGTTTCCAAGACCTGGCTGATATCGCCTTAGCCGTGGAAAAAGACTTCGTCGGCCGAACGCATAAGATCCGCCAGAACAAGGAACATTCCCGCACGATCAGACACCTCATTGACTATATCGACCTGCATCTGGAAGAAGAGATCAGTCTGCAGGATATGGCTCTGGAATTCGGCTACAGCGAATACTACCTTTCCAAAAAATTCAAGAAAGAAACCAAACAGACACCTAAAGAATTTATTCGCGACAAGCGTTTGGAAAGAGCAGCCTTTTATCTGACCAATACCGATCTATCCATCAACAGCATCGCCGCCAAACTGCACTTCTCTTCCCAAAGCTACTTTAATACGAAATTTAAGGAAAAGTTTGGCCAGACCCCCAGTGAATATCAGAAGAAGATCTGAATCAGGAAGATGTTTTGCTTAACTTTATTAAAAGGATCACCGAAATGGCATAACCGATCACCGGTATCCCGTTCATCGTAAAATTGAAGAAAGTTCTGATCGCCTCATTCTGCACGATAACTTCCGCCGCACTTTGCGGAGCAACATAACCGTAAGTATTGATTCCAAACAGCAGCAGACTCTGCGCCACACCCGAGCCAAGTAAAGCGATCAAAGTCGTACAGGTGATCGAGAAGGTATCGCAACGGTAATTGAATTTTCTTTCAAAGCCATCCAGAACATCCGACAGCAAAGACACGGACAAGAAAGTTGCGATCCCGCCGATGGATTTGACGAAAGTGCCGGCCAGTACCAGCTTAAAATCATGGGCATTCATAAACACGAACACCGAAGCCAGGGCCGACAGGGCAAAACCGATCGTCATGACCTTTTTCTTGTCGTGTTTCTTTAAGATCGGCATCAGCAGAAACAGTCCCGGACCTAAAGGAAACTGGCCTAAAACATTGAATAGCACCTGCCTGGTCGAACCCTCGGCGACCGAATTGGACAAGACCCAGTTGCAGAAATAGATGACGGTAGCATTAAAGATATGCGAATCGATCGTCTTGATCACAAATAAAGTGATGACATAGACCCAGGGCTTGTAATGCAGACAATCCGCAAACTGCTTTTTAAAAGAGTAGACCTCTTCTTTTTTCTCAACATCGACTCTCTCCCTGGTGAAATAGTATTCCAGCAGACAGCCCGGGATGGCCAGTACCGATATCGCCAGCATGAACGAGAACCACTTGGATTGGGCCAGACGTCCTACGCCGAAACTCTTGACCAGGACCGGCATGATGACGGCACTCAAGGTTCCCGGGATCATGGATTCCGAAACATTCTTCAATAAAGAGAGCGTATCTCTTTTTTTACTGTTTCTGGTGGAACGAGGCAACATCAATGTGTGGGATAACAGATAGACGTTGTTGGCTCCCGCAAAAAACAGATTATAAGAGAAGACGATCCAGATCAGCTGTAAGGAAAGGCTTGCCTTAGGTACCGCATATAATAAGATACCGCTGATACTTAAAGCCAGACCTGAAACAAAGATCCAGGGTCTCGCTTTGCCTTGCGTTGAAGAAGTCTTATCGATCAGCTTGCCGATCAGGATATTGGTGAAAGCCGCAAAGATCTTGGCTATAAAAGGCATGATCGAGATAAGTGTTCCCGATACACCTAAGACATCGGTGTAGAACTGGATCAAGTAGTTACCGGCTAAAGCCGTTATCAGCAGATATGCCAGCGAAGGACCGATCAGATAGCCGAAAACGATCTCCGCTAAAGATACATCCTCTTGCGGAACTCTTGATTCAAATCTTTTATTCTCCAAAAACGTAAAGCTCATTTTTCTTCCTCTTTTCTAAGACTCTGATTGATACGCTGCCTGGCTTCTTCGATCGTTTCGCCTTCCTGTTTCAGGAAAGTATCAATGAATTTATCCTCGATCTTCTGATAAGTGCCAACGACGCCGTTCTGGATGGCCATATAACCTGAGACTGCCGTCTTTTCACTTAAGCGATAAGCATCAACACTGCCCTTTTCGATCGCCTTATATGTCTTGATCGCATTCTTTTTTATTGCTTTCTTTCTTTTTCCTTCCGTATCTCTGACCATCTTTTTTCTCCTTTATAACAACACCTTGTTGTTTTATTTACAGTTTTATTCTATAATCAGATCAGCAGTTAAACAACAACACAAATGCAAAAACTGTCGGAATAAACATATGAATAAAACAAACAATCAAAGAAGAAAAGAAACCATCAGCGCTATCCGCAAAGCCTATATGGATCTGGTCATCTCCCGCAGCGATATCGATACGATCAGCGTATCCGATGTATGCAAAAAAGCCGGCATCAACCGCACGACTTTTTACGCCATCTACGAAGATCTCGATGATCTGAAAGAAACCATTGAAAGATGGATGATCGAAGAATTTCTCTCATCCTTTCAAAACGAAACCCAGACTCTGAGGCATTCTTTCGACTTCACGACCCTGTTTCGTTCGATCAAAGAGAATCAGATCTTCTACAAGATCTACTTCAAACTCAATTTCGATTTCAAATCAGTATTCGTCAAAAACGAACCCACCCAGATCTGGACTCGCTATTTCACCGATGAATCGACCATCAAATATCATATCGAATTCTTCTCAGCCGGCATCACCGCCATCATTCAAATGTGGCTCAATGAAGGCTGTCCCGGTGATCCTGAACGTATGAGCAACATCATCGTTGAAGAATATCAGAAAAACAATAACTACAGTTAAAAACAGACCCTAGAGGTCTGTTTTCAGTTAATCTTTCAATTCTTTGATCTTGTTATATAAGCGGCTGGCACTTTCAAGCAGGATATTGCGATCAAGCTGGCCGTTCTTTAAAGCGGTGATCACCTTCTTGTAGTCACCCTTGCCACCCGGCATATAGAGATTTCCTCCTGCCTTAGCGACCTTGTCGGCATCCGGCATGCGATACTTGGATTTACCCGTAGGCATCGCCGCAACTTCCCAGTCGGTCATGATCAGACCATCAAAACCATATTCGCTTCTCAATACATCGTAACATAAGCCTCGGTGTTCATTGGTATGCGTACCGTTAAGCAGGTTATAGGAAGTCATCAGGGCATGCGGAGCTGCTTCTTCGATGCAGATCGCAAAGCCCTTCAGATAGATCTCTCTTAAAGCTCTTTCCGACACGTTGGAGTTAGTCGTATAACGATTGGTCTCCTGGTTGTTGGCGGCATAATGTTTGATCGTCACACCCTTGCCCTTATGAGCCTGGACACCCTTAGTGATGGCAGAGGCCATCTTGCCTGACAGTAACGGATCTTCGGAATAGTATTCGAAGTTTCGGCCACACAAGACATGACGGTGGATATTCAAAGCCGGAGCCAGCCACAAATCGATATTGAAGATCTCCATCTCCTTACCCACGATATCACCGCATACTTTGGCAAACTCATCATTGAAACTCTGGGCAATAGCCGTACCGATCGGAATCGCCGTGCAATACTGTTCCTTTAATATCGTGCCCTTCTTCAACTTCGGTGTACCACCCATGAACAGCTGCAGGATCTTAGGCATGAATACCAGCATCGTCTCCGGCATGCTTGGACCATAGGCGTGGACGCCCTTGGCATCCTCATAGTACTGTCTGGCAATACGGATACCCGCCGGTCCATCGGACATGACCAGCGGTCTGAAACCGGCCTTGTGGGCACTTTCGCCGGCCGCACCGGCAACGCTCATTGAAGCACTGCCGACGACCGATGCGATACCGCCCTTTTCATTGAAAGCCCCTACATTGAGATAAGCCAGTTCCTCATCGCTCAATCCTTTGACTTCTTCCGTTATTTCATAAGTCTGATCGTAATCAACTTCTTCTTCTTTGAAGACATCACCATTCATTGTGAGATGTTCGACAGCGGAAAGATCTTCCTCATTCTCACATTTATAGACATCGTCCTTGAAACCGGGATCACCCAGTACATTTTTGACCTTCTTCAGACAGACATCATCGGTCAAATCGACGATCTTTACAGCTTTTGTATCGCGGCTTGAGTTACCTACTCTTAAGACATAGGAGCCTTTTTCCAATACATAAGCTGCATTTTTCTCATCATAGGAAGCCAGTTCCCTCAAGGAGAAAGACAAAGTAAGCTCTTGCGACTCCTCAGGCTTCAAAAGATCAGTCTTTTTATAAGCTGCCAGATCCTGATAAGCCTTATTGAGTCTTCCACATGGGCAGCTGACATATAACTGTACCGTTTCCTTGCCGGCAAATTTACCGGTATTGGTGACTTTTACATCAACAGAAACGACATCTTTTTCAACTTTCGTGTCAAGTGCTTCGATCTTAAAATCGGTATAGGAGAGGCCATAGCCAAAGGGATATAAAACCTCTTTCTTTAAAGTATCGTAATAACGATAACCGACATAGATGCCTTCCTTATAATCGGTATCATCCTGATTGCCGAAATTGAGCTCAGGATAAGCTTCCATCTTCTGCCAGGTCGTGGAAAGCTTGCCGGAAGGATTACTCTTGCCCAGCAAAACATCCGTCAAAGCCGCACCGGTCTCAACGCCCAATTGGGAAAGAACGAGGATGTTTTTGACTTCTGCAACATCACTTAAATCGACCGGTCCACCGACATTGAGTACCAGCATGAACTTCCCCGCGTGTTCATTGAGAAACAGGATGTCCCTGATCTCGGAATCGTTGAGTTTAAAATCGCCCTTATCGAAAGTACGGTCGTTGCCTTCGCCACAGATGCGGGAAAGCACATAGATGGCCACTTCATCTTCGCCTGTCTTGAGATCGTGTTCAGGCTCTTTCATGACGGCACCCATGCCTTCCATGATCGCCATCGTATGTTTCGCTTTGGCTCTGGCCTTGATCTCGTTGATGAAATCGACCTCCGCCTTTTTCAATACTTCATCATAATCATCGAGCCACTTTGTCGAACTGATCTCAAAACCTTCATTCTTCAATGCTTCTTCCACGGTCACATAGAAGCGGGAATTGACTTCACCCGAGCCTGTGCCGCCCTTTAAAGTGTGCCTGACTCCACGACCATAGGCCCCGATCTTGCATGGGCCTTCAAGTGGGAAGTCTCCGTTGTTTTTGAGTAAAACGGTACATTCCGACAGATAGGGTCTCAATCTTTCAAGTGCTTGTGTTTCGTATTGGTTCATCTTTATCCTTTCTTCCTTTCCGCCATCTTCATACCGGCACCATAGGCCAACAGTTTCAAGATGCGCATCGCATTTCTTTGCATGACACTCAATTTCAATGAGTAGGAACGATCAAATCCCTTATAAACGGCCTTGTCTTCCTTTATTTCACAGATCCCCTTTGTCACCAGATCTGAAAGTTTATCACTGTTTCCTTCTTTTCTTACCTCCAACAAGGTATCGCCATCAGGATCAGGCAGGAAGGAGTTGTAACAATCGATCTCCTTATGCATGGCACCGCCATAAGTCGGGATCTTCTTCATCTTCACGCTGCCGTCTTTTTCAAACTCGGCCGGAATACTTCCGCAAGCAGGCAACAAGAGATCCGGGGCATAACCGCCCATCAGGATATCGTTACCGGCATTGAGGTCGCTGATACGATCGGATTGGCCATCCCAGTCGGTCATGACCAGACCCTCAAAGCCCCATTCACCTCTTAAGACATCCGTAAGCAGATCATAGCGGGAAGAAGTATGGACACCATTGAGCAGGTTATAGGATGACATCACCGTAAGAGGCTGAGCGTTTCTAACCGTCATTTCAAAACCCTTCAAATAGATCTCTCTTAAAGCCCTTTCCGAAACGGAAGAATTGGAATTCGCCCTGTTAAGTTCCTGGCTGTTGCAGCAGAAGTGTTTGATGGCTACACCATAGCCAGGGTGGTTATCCTGGACACCTTTGGTAAAGGCCGTTGCGCAACATCCGCAGAGGAACGGGTCTTCTGAATAGTACTCGAAGTTTCTTCCGCAAAGCGGATCCCTGTGGATATTCATGCCCGGAGCCAGACAGATGGCGATCTTGTTGTATTCCATCTCCTTGCCATAGTGATCGCCGACTTGCGCGATCAGCTCCCTGTTCCAGGTCTGAGCCAGGACCATACCCACCGGATAAGCACAGCTGTTTTCACCCATCAGGTGTAAACCCGCCGGACCATCAGCTAATGAAATGGCCGGAATACCCAAAGACTTGGCAAACATAGCTGTCGTCTTACCCGAAGAAGAACCATTGAAGACTGTCTTGAACGCATTCTTAGGCAGTCTGGGCTCTAGTTCGTACTTGCTTTCCTGGCCATTGCCTGCCAGCAGACGAACCAGTGTTTCGTTATCCAAAGTCGCCACGAATTCTTCCATCGTGATCTTGTTGTCGATCACATCCAGAAGTGTCGCATTCTCGACTTTTCTGACTTTAACTTTTTCCTCAGCGGTATCAATCAGGAAATGATAGCTACTGACCGGAAGCTCTTTATCCTCATTGACATAGGCCTTCAAAGTTCTGGAAATGGTGCTGAAACCATCGACCGTCTTATAGTCCTTTGCCTCCAGACTGATTATATTTCCTTGGTAATGTTCATTTTCCGGCTGCGGATATTCATAATAATCCAGTTCGCGATCAACGCTCAACTGTTTTGATAACTGGAGTGTTTTTACATCCTCATCCAGTTCCAAGGCACCGATCACTTCCGTAGCGCGGGAATGTTTGCCTAAACGTAAAAGATACTGACCCTTCTCCATGACCCAGGCCGATACTTCTTCATCGTATGAGGCAAGATCAATCGTCTTTACTTTCAAAGTAACTCTCTGGCTTTGGCCTGCTTCAAGTAAATCGCTCTTAACATATGCCTTGAGTTCCTGATAAGGCTTTCTTAACTTGCCTTTAGGAGCTGAAACATAAAGCTGCAGGACATCTTTACCGGTAACATTACCGATATTCTTAATATCCGCTTCGACTGTGATCTCATTCCAATCGGCATTCACCGTAATTTTCTCATAGGCAAAATCCGTATAAGAAAGACCATAGCCGAAAGGATAAACAACATCCAAACCCTTGGTATCAAAATGACGGTATCCTACAAAGATATCTTCCAGATAATCTTCCTGTAAGGTATTGCCATCATTGGCCGAGAAAGTCTTTGAAGCCGGATAATCCTCATATGATCTCGCCCAGCTGTCGGTCAATCTTCCCGAAGGATTGGTCTTGCCCGAAAGGATATCCGCCAAAGCGGTTCCGGATTCCATACCCGCCTGTCCCAGCAGTACGATCGCTTTGACAGCCTCATTTTCCTGCAGATATGAAGCATCGATCACACAGGTATTCAGGATGACGATCAGCTTTTTGAATCTGCTTCCTAGCAGTTCGATATTGGCTTTTTCGTTATCGGAAAGGTAGTAGTCTCCTTTTTCTGCTTTACGGTCGAAATTCTCACCGGTATTGCGTTTGATGCAATAGATAGCCGTATCGCAATCTATACCATTTATCTCTTCTTCTTTGATGAGATCGGCATCGAAATAAGGAGTGATACCGGAAAAACGCTTATCCAAAAGACTGAGCTTTTCCGCCTTCTTCTCCATTTCCTTCTTGTATTTCTTATAGTTTTCGATCCAAAGACCGCTCTTGATCGCAAAACCCGCCTTCACAAGACCGTCATATACGGTCACATGATATGGCGCAAATGCGTATCCGCTGCCTGTACCGCAGAAAGTCGTATCGATGCTTCCACAGCCATACAATGCAAGCTGCTTTTCGCTCAGTGGCAAAACACCGTCGTTTTTCAAAAGGACGATACCCTCCTTTGCCGCCTTAAGCGATACTTCGGAACATCCCTTGACCGGCAGACCGCCTATCGTCTTTCCCGTCAGCATGTACAAACCAAGGTTGATTACATTCATATTGTTTTCCTGCCTTTATAGTTTAATAATATCATCACAACCAATTATCCCTTTATTAATAATTCGCTCTTTTTATTCATTATTGGTTTTTCTTGACAAAAAACCTCAATTAAAGAAATACGCTCCATTACAGAGCGTATTATCAAAACTTATTAACTAAATAAACTAGAACTTCTTTATCGCTTCCTTCTCTACGCTCAGACAGTTCTTATAGCTTTCAATGAAACGATCGAAGCCGGCCACTTCCTTATCTGAAGCCTTGATGGTCGTCGACTCGCAGGTATTGAATACTCTGTTATCCAGATAGTCTTCCAGAGTTTCGTTCTCTTTCTTCCACAAGCCATAGGCACAAAGCAACGCCATGCCATAGGGGCCACCCTCGCCGGCTGTCTCCATGCAGGAAACAGGGGTATTGATCGCCGCCGAAAGGATCCTTTGGCCGACTCCTTCCGTCTTGAAGAAACCGCCATGACCATAGATCTTATCGATCTGTACGTTCTCTTCTCTTAAGATATCCATGCCGATCTTTAAGGTCGCCAAAGCGGAATACAGATGGGTCCGCATGAAATTGGATAAATCGAAAGAGGAATCGGCTTTTCGCATAAACAAGAGTCTTCCCTCATTGAGATCGGTCACACCTTCACCGGAATAGTAGTTATAACTCAAGAGTCCACCGCAATCATCATCACCTTCTAAAGCCTTATTGAATAAAGTCGTATACAAGGTATTGTTGTCAACGGAAAAACCAAAGGCTTCCAATCCCTGCCTGATGATCTTCACCCAGGCATTGATATCTGAGGTACAGTTGTTGCAATGAACCATGGCCACCGGGAAACCTGTCGGCGTGGTGACCATGTCGATCTCCTTGTGAACATTGAGCTTTTTATCGGTTACTACCATCGCAAAATCGCTGGTTCCGGCACTGACGTTGCCTGTTCTGACTCTGACCGAATTGGTAGCGACCATCCCGGTCCCCGCATCACCTTCGCAAGGCATCACAGGAATACCTGCCTTAAACTCACCCGTCGGATCAAGATACAAAGCACCTGCTTCATTAAGTACTCCGGCTTCTTCCCCCGCCAGCATTACTTCGGGCAGCAGTTTTCGCAAATCAAAGCCATATGCCTTAACTTCGGCAAGTTCATTGAACTTTCTCAACATCTGCTCATCATAATCCAGAGTATCGGAATCGATCGGGAACATGCCCGAAGCTTCGCCGATCCCCATGACCTTCTTGCCTGTCAGAACATAATGGACATAACCGGCCAAAGTCGTGATATAGGAAAGATCATTGAGATGTTTTTCTTTGTTTAAAATCGCCTGATACAAGTGGGCGATGGACCATCTTTGCGGAATATTGAAACCAAACAGTTCACTTAACTTATCAGCCGCTTCACCCGTAATGGTGTTGCGCCAGGTTCTAAATTCACACAGTTGCCTGTCGTTTTCATCAAAAGGCAGATAGCCATGCATCATGGCCGAGATGCCCAAGGCTCCCGTCGTATCTAAAACGACATCATATTTTTCTTTGACATCTTTTTTTAAGTTTTTAAAACAATCCTGTAAACCTTCTTTGACTTCAGCCAAAGAATAGGTCCAGATATTGTCCTTTAAACTGTTCTCCCAGCCATGGTCCCCCTGTGCCAAGACCTGATGGTCCTTTGACAGCAGAACGGCCTTGATTCTGGTCGAACCCAATTCAATACCGATGACTGTATCTTTTAAATTCATAATTACCTCAGCTTCCAGACCAGATCCTTGATTAAGAGCTCATCTTCCAGCTTCTCGACCGTCGTATCCTTGTCGATATGGACAAATTCGATATCCATGAACTTCGCAAAGTCTCTCATCATCTCTGCCGTTACATCGTAACTCAAGACCGTATGATGAGCACCGCCGGCCGTGATCCAGCATTCAACACCATCCGTCAGATCAGGCAAGGCCCGCCACATGACTCTGGCTACCGGCAGATTAGGCATCTCCATGATCGGCTTGACCGCTTCGATATCCTGAACGATCAGACGCAGTCTGCCACCCATATCGATCAAAGAAGCAACGATACCCTTACCGGCCTTGCCTTCAAAGACAAGTCTGGCCGGATCCTTTTCGTTCATACCGATGCCTAAATGATGGGTCTCGATCCTGGGCTTATCAGCCGCTAAAGACGGACACACTTCCAGCATGTGAGCACCCAAAGAATATTCACTGCCCTTTACCAGATGATAGGTATAGTCTTCCATAAAGGCGGAAGCACCGTTGCCGTTATCACCCATAGCCTTCATGATAGCTGTCATAGCTGAAACTTTCCAGTCTCCTTCGCCACCATAGCCGTAACCCAAAGACATCAGATGCTGCGAAGCCAGACCGGGCAGCTGTTCCATGCCATAGAGATCCTGGAAGGTATTGGAGAAAGCCTTGCAGCCGTTTGCATCCATCATCTTCTTGATTGCGATCTCTTCCTTGGCCTGATATCTGATCGCTGCGATATTCTCGGTATTGATATCATAGTTTTCCTTATAGGTAGCAAATAAAGCTTCAACTTCTTCATCAGTTACTTCGTTCATGACCTTCACCAGATCGCCAACCGCCCAGGTATTTACCTGCCAGCCCAAGACCTTCTGTACTTCGACCTTATCGCCTTCAGTAACAGCCACATCACGCATATTGTCACCAAAACGCATGACCTTCATATTTCTGGAAACATGAACGCCATATGCGACCTTTTCAAATTCGCACAGTCTTTCAATGACCTTTTCATCCTTCCAATACCCGGCAATGACTTTTCTCGGCTTTCTTAATCTCGCCGCAATAAAACCATGTTCCCTATCGCCATGAGCAGCCTGATTCAGATTCATGAAATCCATATCGATCTCATCATTGGGGATCTCCAGGTTGTATTGGGTAGCCAGGTGGCAATAAGGCTTCTGTAATAGATCTAAACCATTCAGCCACATCTTACTGGGAGAGAAGGTATGACACCAGGTGATGACGCCCAGACATTCATCATCATAATTGGCCTCTTTCATCACTTTCGTGATCTGATCGGCAGACATCGCCGTCACTTTATAGACCAATGGATAAGGAAGTCTATCCGAGAGCCATTCAGCCATTTCGGCACTTCTTTGCGCAACCGTATCCAATACTTCCTGACCATAGAGATCCTGTGATCCCACGACAAACCAGAACTGTTTCATTTTATTGTTTCCTCCTGCAGGTAAAAAATACCTCTTACACTTATATTCTAGCCTTACAGGCCTCATTCATAAAGAAAACTGATATTACATTATGGACATTTATTGACATTTTGGTTTAAATTAGAGCAATTAATTGATCAGGCGATCATTTCATTTATCTCATCATTTTCCAGTTTATACTGACATGGTTATATCATTTTATCCTGACATTTTCAGATGTCATATATGACATTCAAGACATTGCCTAAGAAGTGATCTTCCAAAGACATATAAAAAATGTGGTTTCATTCCTCATTAGCAACGAAACCACATTACATAAACTTAATCTTATTTCTTCATCATCTGTATCAACAGAAACGGCAGATCGCTCTTCTGGAATAACTTGGACATGAAACTGCCCGCAAACTCCTTGCTTGGAGCGGCACTTTCCACAGTGGACCCCCTTGTTTCCTCATCCATGGAACTGTTGATCATCTTGAAGTAGGTTAAAGCTTCCTTTCTTCTTTTTCTTCCTCTAGGATCCCACCAGTCTTCAGCGGTAAAGTTTATTGATGAATGAAGATCTTTCTGAATAAAGACTTTGAGTCTTTTCTTGAAGTCTTCTTAATCGGAATATTCAAAACCTGACCATCCTCTTTCAGCTAAGGCGTAGATGCGAGGGAACAGCCTTTGTTCAAGGGTTGTATTGTTGTCGATATGTTCGCTCCACACGCAGGCTTCTAAGCCTATAAGGGATTCATCATTAACGATGTTACTTTCTCCCAGATGGGGTATAGTATCATACAGCTTCTTCATACTGGTCATACTGTAGGGATAATCAAGATAGTATTCAAACATATCACTGTAGATATACTCAAAGCTCAGAAGAAAGAAGGTGGCTTTCACCCAGGCAAATGAGGAGGAAGACGGATGAACTATACCGCAAGATATTCTCTGGAGTTCAATCCCTTCATTAAAAACAGTAAGGAGATCCTGATCGAGACCAGTCAGTACAAGGAAGTCAGATTCCGATTAGACTATCTGTTACAGACAAAGGGATTCGGGCTCATTACCGGAGAACCGGGAAACGGCAAGACGACATCGATCAGAAACTGGGCGAATTCGCTCAACCCCTCCGCCTATAAGATCATCTATCTTCCCTTATCGACGCTGACGGTACAAGAGACCTACAGGCAGCTGGCCTTAGCACTTGGCATGGAACCCCGCTTCAGAAAACATGAGAACTTCGAAAACATCCAGTCTGCCATACGCAGGACTGTGATCGAAAAGAAAGTCACACCGATCATCATCATGGATGAGGCCAACTATCTTTCTTCGCAGGCACTCAACGACTTAAAGATCCTGTTTAACTTCGACATGGACTCCAAGGACATGGCCGTGATCATCTTATCGGGCTTACCGATCCTGAACAACATCCTCAACATGCGGACCAATGAGCCTTTAAGACAGAGGATCATCACTTCCTACAACATCGAAGGCTTAAGCATCGAAGAGGCAAAGAAATACATCAGAGGAAAACTGAAAGCGGCAGGCTGTCACAGTGAGATCTTCTCGGAAGCCGCTTTACAGGCGATCTGTTCCTACAGCACAGGAAACCCAAGAGTCCTGTCAAAAGTCTGCAATGCCTGTTTACTGATCGGCGATCAACAAAACGAAAACACGATCGATGAAGAGATCGTGACACAGGCCATCAACGAGGTGGAACTGTAATGACATTAAACACAAAAGAGCTGATCGACCTGCTGGAATATATGCAGGAGATCATAGCCGAAAAAGAGCAGAAAACGGCAGACGCCCTTGTAGATATCTTCGCCTATATGGATAATATCGCCGATCAGATCCATCATCTTAAGCTCTCTGTCGAAAACAGAGAAACTGCAGAAACAAAAGAAAAGCCCTTTGGATCATCATAAGGGCTTTTTAAATGCGAAGAAAGCAATATATCTACATCAGATAATATGACAGAAATCTTCAAATAATCTGAACAGAACCAGAATACGAAGCAGATCTGCCAACAAATAATGTTACAAACAGGTCGTCAGAGAAAGTGGGGAATAACACTATAAGTACCGTAACAGCGAAGATAAAGACTATTACGATTATCTGATGATCAAGGAGATATTTGAGGATTCCAAGTGCACATATGGATCTCGCAGGATAGCGGAAGGTCTAAAGGTTAAATATGGTGTAATATTTAACCGCAAGAAGATCCAGAGGATCATGAATAAGTATTATCTTAAACCCAGATATTATAAAGAACCGAAACATGACAGTAATAAGAAACGATTGGAAGAGAATGTGAAACCTAATCTGCTTAAGAGAGATTTCACAGCTGATAAGCCAAATCAGAAATGGTGTACTGATGTCACCTATCTGATACATAACAGTCAGAGAGCTTATCTGTCATCAATTATTGACCTCTATGACATGAAGATAGTAGCTTATGTCATATCTAGGACTAATAGTAATGATAAACTCGTTATGGATACTCTTAATCAGGCTCTAGCCAAACGAAAAGACGTATATGGCTGTATCCTTCATTCCGATCAGGGTTTCCGATATACGTCCAATGAATATAAAACTATCTGTCAGGACAAGGAAACAATAATCTCAATGTCTCCTAAAGGGTCACCAGTCGACAACTCACCAATTGAAAGCTGGCATTCCTTACTCAAGAAAGAAGTTTTATACAGTAATAATATAACTTCTCTGGCTGAATATATCACTTTGGTTGAAGACTGGATCGAATTTTACAACACCTCAAGATTAAGGTCAAAAAAGAAGTGATTTCATCAATCACTTCTTTTTGCCTTTTTTTATTCAGTGAACTAAATGGGGTCCACTGTCTGATGCGGCTGTTTTTAATCTTCACGGAATACCAGCTGACTGAACTCGTAGAACGCTCTTCTCCAGCAGTTCCAGTTATGGGTCTGATCCGGTATCAGCATTCTGTGATAATGCGGATTCTGATCGATGCCGTATCTCGCAATGAAGGCATCGTCTTCCTCAAACTCATTCAGATGTGCTTCCACAGAACCGATCGAGCGGAAGAACAGTTTATAACTGTTCCAGAAATGATCGTAATCCTTCAGAATGTTCAGATGCGGATTGCCTTCGTGGGTGTTGTCCCTGTCACGGCAGCGGATATAGGTAAAGGAACCGATCGCTGCGAACAGTTCCGGATGCCGCATGCCGATGTAGCACGCCTGCATGCTGCCGAGAGACAGACCGGCGATGCCTCTGCCCCATTTGTCCTTTCTGACACGGTATTTGCTTTCAATATATCTGCGGCAGTCGTTGGTAATGATACCCTCGATGCCGTCAAAGTCATTCATTTCCTTTTCATACGGTGCCTTCAGCATGCCGTTATTCATCACGACGATAAACGGAACCGTCAGACCGTCCGCGATGTTGTTATCCATGATGTAGGGGAGTTTTCCGTTTCTGCACCAGCAGGTCTCATTCTCCCCGCCGCCATGCTGCAGATAGAGGACAGGATACTCATGATCGCCTTTCTCATAGCCCGGAGGCGTATAGACGATGCATCTGATGTACTGCTTCACGCTTTCGGAATAGTAGATCTCTCTGGAAAGCGATCCGTGCGGTACATCTCTGAGATAGACATACGGTGTCGTTTCATCATAGACATCGATGGCATTGACTGCCTTGTTGCCGCGGAACTCCGTCGGCAGATACGGGTCCAGTACGGAAACTCCATCTACCTCAAAGAGCAGCGGTACGTCTCCGTTCAGCTGCAGATTTGCCGGCAGCAGTCCTTCAAAGACGCCGTCTCCCCGGTTGACCATTTCCACATCAAACTTCCAGACACTGATGCGATGACTCTTTACACGCACTTCCTTTGCGGCCGGAGCATACATGCGTACGATAATATCTCCGTTTTCCAGATAGGTAACGTGTTCCATCACGTTATCCCCCGGCGCAGGAACCAGTGCTCTGCCGTTGGTCAGATTCAGCGGTCTGACCGGTTCAAAGGCATTCGGCTGGTCGGAAAATGATTTGTTCTGATAGATATCTGTATTCATGGTATCTCCTACATCTCATGAATCACGGTCGGGTCGATGGATCTCAGATCTTTTGATCCGGTACGGTTCATCAGTTCCCTGGTTCCTCCGGTCAGCTTCTTCAGATAGCTGACAACGCCTTCCGTTCCTTCCTTTACCAACGGCAGCATGTATCCTCTGGCCACACTTACGCCATCCGCTCCCAGCGCCAGTGCCTTGAAGGCTTCCACACCGCTCTTGATCCCGCAGTCTACGATCAGCATGAAGTCATCTCCGACCGCCTTACGGATCTCAGGCAGCACCATCAGCGGTGGTACGGAACTCTTGATGATGTTGTGATGATGCGAAATGAAGCATCCGGCGCATCCCGCCTTCTTGCTTTCAAGAGCATCGTATACGCTTAATACGCCTTTGGTAAACAGCGGCACATGCAGCAGCTCTGCTGCTTCCCTGAGTTCTTCCGTCGTCTTCGGCCCGAAATCTCCGCCGCCGTGTTTATCGTATTCACCGTCTTCTCCATACGCATGGTCAATATCCACCGCCACCGCCACGATTCCGGTGTCGTTCACTCTTCTTAATTCATTCAGGAAAACTTCCTGATCTCTGTGCGGTTTACAGACATAGCCGATCTTAGCGCCTGTCGCAACGGCTTCCGCCAGCTTGTTATCCAGCAGGGCATAGGAAGAGACCCAGAATACGGTGTTGGCTTCCTTCGCTGCCAGCGCCGCCTTCATAAACGCATTTTCTCCCATCTTTCCCCAGCCGCCGATCGGACCCATCATAACCGGTGTGTCCAGTCTGTTTCCGCAGAAGTCAAATGTCATATCCGCCAGATCAGAATTGATCAGCCGGCTTTCGATCACCAGAGAATCAAAGTAATGCTGGGTGATCAGATCGCTGTTCCCGTTGAACTGCTTGATGAAATCGTTGATTGTTTCCGTAGCCATTTTTCCTCCGTTCTATCTGAAATATCTGGACTGGATCCACTGATCCACATAGTTGAAGCAGGAATTTACGGTATCTCCGTATTCTTCCTTCTCCGCCATGAAGTTATGCCCTGCGCCTTCCACGAAAGCCACTGTTTTATCTGCACAGCTTACTGCTTCGTGATACGCATGTTCTGCCGTGATATACTCATAGCTTCCCGTCAGTCCCATCATAAGCATCGGTATGCTGATGTAGCTGACGTTTCCGAGCGTCACACAGTAACTGCTCTTATAATCCACACCGTACAGGGTCGTTTCATCGTAACCGAACTCTTCCGTTGCCAGAGTTGCGGTATTCTTCAGAAACTCCTTTACAGTTGTCTCTACACCGCTGCCGTGCAGGGATGTTGTCAGATCCCTGCCTGCTCTGAAGTCTCTGACACACGGGACGATCTGTTCCGTGACGGAGTCATCCGCATGGATCAGAGGCCACGCATCTCTGGTATGTGAGAAGAAGGACGGCATCTGCGGGAACAGTTTGTTTAACGGTCCCACCTGATCGGCTCCCGGGATGACGAACGGTTCATCATCATCGAACTGTCCTCTGCCTTCTTCGATCGCTCTGACTCTTTCTCTGGCATAGGCGACCAGCCTGTTCATTCTCTCGCCCTGTGCTCTGACGTATCTCTTCACGAAAGCATCGCTGAAGTGACAGTTGCCGGACGGATCATAGCCGTTGGCCGGATCAAACAGGTTCAGGCTCGCATCTCTTTTCTTCGGGTCATTCTCATCGATCACGGAAGGATCCAGAGAAAGCAGCGTCATCACGCCGTTGCCGAAGTTTGCGTCAATCAGCATGACGCCGTCTGCCGGTGAGAGTTCTCCGATATCATCCAGATCGATGACATGTCTGCCGCTTCTGAAGAACGCCGTTCCCTTTTCCGCAATTGCCTGATAGGCGCTCATCAGTGTGGCACCGCCGCTGTGTCCGAACAAAAGGACCTGCTCCACGCCCGGATACGCTCTGGCATATTCCACAACCTTTGCCAGATGCACCAGTTTCTGATCCAGTGTCGTTTCGTGACTTGTTGCCGTAGAGACAAAGCACAGATAGCCTCTCTCTGCCACCGCAAATGCCTGCGGTGTTTCAAAATAATTGGAGTTCGAATGCATCAGAACAACGGCAATATTCTCCCTGCCGCTCTTCTCCTTCGGACTGTACACCATGAGCGGGATATTTCTCAGCATCATGAATTCCTTGTTGATTTCGTATTTCATTTCAGACCTCCTGCCATTCTGATTACTTCTCCTGTCATAAATCCTGCTTCTTCCGAGATCAGGTATTCCACGATCCCCGCGATGTCTTCTCCTGTCCCGATCCTGCCCAGCGGAATATCTTCCAGGCAGTTCCGGCTGTCCAGCCCGACGCCTGCGTGATCCTGCATCATGCCGCTGAACGCCACGCAGTTAACGGTGATCCCGTATGCGGCCAGCTGTCTGGCCAGAGCGTAGGTGAAGGCATTGACCGCTCCTTTGGAAACGGAATCAATGATGTTTTCCTTCTCATAACCACTCAAAGAACCGACAGTGCTGAACAGGACGATTCTGGCTGCTTTGCTTTCTTTCAGATACGGCAGCGCCGACTGGATATTCTTCATCACATTGGTGACCTGCTGCTGCAGAGCTCTGTTCATCTGTTCCGGATCCACCTCTTCAAACGGTACCGGCTCCTGTAATCCTCCTGTCTTGGAGATGATGACATCCACGGAACCGTATTCCTCTCTGATCTTTCCATAGAGATCGTCGTACGCCGTATGGTTGGAGACAGCCGCCAGTTTTCCCGGATAGCCGGCAAACTCCTCGATCATCTCTCGGCCTGTTTCCGGATTATGCGTCACCAGTATCACATTCATCCCTTCCGTAAGCATATCTCTGACCAGCGTTCTGAGGATCTCTCCCGTACCGCCGAACAACACACATGTTCTGTTCTTCAAAGTTACCATTTTTATACTTTTCTCTTTGTCAATATCATTATATTCTTGCGGGAATTCCCCTCGGTTTCATTTATTGCCGTAGTTATCGGTCATTCCTGACTTGTTCTGAAGCAGAGAACATAAAAACAAAGCTTCCGCTCTGTCTCCTATCTCAATTTCTGACTGACTTTTCCGCTGATCTTGCGCGGTCCCCGCACGGCCTTGATGCCCAGGGCGTTCAATTCGCTGAAGGTATGTTCCTTTTCCCCGTACTTCTTTAACAGTTTCAGTCTCATCACCTGCTTCATCGATACGTTTTTATCCTGATATGCATACGGAATATTTACTTCCACTGCCTCACAGCGGTAAAGAACTGCCGATACCGGCTCTGCCACATAGAGATAGACAATATCCCCTTTCTGCACCTTGCTGGACTGCTTCCAGAGGATCTCATCCGTATCGTCAAAACAGTGCAGGATGCTTCGCTGGATATTATTCAGCGCTGTGATCGTCTTATCTGTTCCGACATTATGATTGATCTTCAGGATGGTGAGCGTCATCTTGAAGAAAGTATTGTCTGATAGCTCTATGGCTCTGCCTAATGCTTCCTCTACACTGTCACCCAATCTGATATCACTGATGATCCTGTTCATTATCTTCTTAATCTGTGGATCCAGATCATCCTGCTCACTCGTAATGATCAGCGCCTCTCTTGTTGAATTTGTGGCATTCAGACTTGATTGCAGGATGGATACAAACTCCTTATATGACATGGCATCATCGACCATTCTCTTCAACAGCATCGGTGTCTTCATAAACAGATACGGCAGAAAACATGACAGGATCCCGGTAAACATGGCTACCATCTGAGACTTTATGGTCAACATATATAGGATATATATAAATGAACCACTTATTCCTGAGAGGATCATGAACAGTGTAAAGTTGATTGGCAGTTTGCCGTTCTTCATTGAAGAAAAGAAATCACCTTTAAAAGTAAAATCTTTCTTCTTTTTATCGGCGCCAAGATATGCTCTTTTATTCCTCATATTCAACTCCCCTCTCATAGAAGAATGAGTCGTCAGAATTAAGTCTTTAATTCCAGTATCGTTTCAACTGTTCGTAAAAGTTCTCTCTGGTGCCGGCCATGATGATCACAACTACAGTATTATCAACATATTCAATGGTATATGCTAACTCATAATTGATCCTGTTGTAATAAATATCATAACCACGAACACCTTTAAGATCACCCTTCTTTTCTTCACCAAGCAAAGGGTTTTCCAAGATCGCCTTTATGGCTTCCTCGTATAGTTTTTTCAGTCTTTTGTCTTTAAGTTTCTTAAGATACTTAGCTGCAGGTGGCAGGATCTTCAACTCTGCCATCTTTAATCATCCTCACCGAAAACATCATCAAGAGAATAAGACTCAGCTTCTCCCTTAGCTGCCTTCTTTGCCATATCCAGCATATTCTCGATGGACGTTCTTACCTTGCTCTGGCGGACCTTGAACTCTTCCAGCAGTGCCTCTCCTTCATATCCTTCAGCAATAAGTTCAGAAAGGATCTGCTCAGCGAATTCACCTCCGGAGGTATTTCTGGCCGGAACGATGACCAAAGTACCGTCTTTCACCGTACAAATCGCTTCCTTATCGAAACCAAGTGCTGAGAAAAACTTCTGCGGGATAGTAAACTGTCTCTTTGATGAGATGCTGACTCTTTTCTGTTCGTACATTTCAGTCATATTCTTTCTTTTCCTTTCTTCCTTGTTTCTTTGTTTCCTTGTTTATTATATATCACATATGCAAAAATATCAAGTTTAAAAAAGGCCTGATTACAGGGGATCAGGTCCAATTCTTTTCGTCAGATTATACGCATGCTTTTGTGGCAGCATCGTATGTCTTGCCCTGTAAAGCACAGTCGATCTGCAGATCAAGGATGTCACCAGCTGACTGCAGTGATGTGTTCATCTTACCGGCAAATAATACGATAGCAGTTACAATAACACCTAATACAACTACCAGAACAACAGTGTATTCGATACCTTCCAGACCGCTGTTATCCATTAACTTGTTCTTGGCATTAATTAACGTTTCTCTCATTCACAAATCACATCTCCTTTTTCTCTGGCGGTTACTTGCCGCCTCCGGCCTGACATAACTGTAGTACCTCAGGCTCGATCTCAATATTTGCATAAACTCTCATATCCCCGGCGATAAGTAAGCCCTGTCCTACTCCAGAGTTTTTGATCAGAGTCTGCTCTCCATCATTTAACTGAAACAGATTGCATATCTTCTGCAGGTCTGTCGCATCACTTTTCATGATCAGCTTAGTTGCTGCATTGTTCAGTATAAATGGCACCAAAACATCTAATTCAATTTCATTAATTGCCGCTCTTTTCAACTTTACGACTGATAAGTGTCCAATTTCTTGAACAGGATGTAATGCCGATCCGATATAAACTGATCCTGTAGAACAGGAGAAGCTTAGTATCATGATCGATAAGACATTTATAGAAAACCTGAAACCGGCAGAGCTGGAGCTTATATCTTCTTATATCTATGATCTGGTGAAGAAGAAAGTCACACCGGATACATCCAATCATGAAAACGTAGAAGTAAAGTCCTGCCATGAATGCGGGTCGCTTCATTTTGTAAAAAACGGTCATGATCCTAAGGGAAGACAGAAATATCTTTGCAGGGACTGCAAGACTTCTTTTAGATCGGTGAGCGATACTCTGTTTTACAGAAGTAAGATCTCCTATCATGAATGGACATCCTTCATCGCTGCGGAGCTCAACGGCCTGACCTTGGAAGAAGAAAGCGTGCAGATCGCAATACATTACTCTTTCCCTTTTGACCTGCCAGATTAAACTTAAAAGGATCTGGCATATGTTTTCTTTAACGCAATCAAAAAAGTCATGTTTCCATGACTCGAATCTAATACTGGTGGAGGCTACAGGACTCGAACCTGCGACCCCACCCCTGTGAAGGGTATGCTCTCCCAACTGAGCTAAGCCTCCGTATTTCCATTATACCCCATTAAATAAAAGAAGACTACCGGAAATTCCGGTAGTCTTTCAATGATTCAGATTAAGCCGCGGTTGGCTGAGGCTGGATGTTAGGATCAGATTCCTGATTATCGTCATCTTTCTTCTTGTTGCGAGTCAGATAAGCGATAAGGAAGTTGACCAGTAAGATTACAACCATAGCCAGCGTGTACTTATCAGTCCAGATCATCTTGTTCCTCATATCCTCTGTCAGTATGAAGAAGATGACCGAACCGACAGCCGGGATCAGACCCAAGAACTTCGATTTCTTTCTCTTGTTCTCTTCGTCTTCTTCCTGCTCGTCTTCGCCTTCAGCTGCAACAGTTCTTACGACCTGTGCGCCTTCAGCGTTTTCTTCTTCCTCTTCATCATCCTTCTTCTTTCTGAAGAACGTGATGACCATTCCGAGTGCTGTCAATACTGTTCCGATTGATGACAGCAGGTTCAGTAATGCCCAGTACTTTTCAGGTTCACCCTGAGGAGTCGGATCATCAGGAATATCGATCGGTTCAGGATCAGTCTGAGGAGTAGGCTCATCAGGAATTACTTCAGGATCCGGTTCCGGTTCCGGTGTTGGAGGAGTCGGAGTCGGAGGTGTTGGAGGAGTAGGAGGCGTAGGAGGATCCGGCTCAGGTTCTGGTCCAGGAGGAGTCGGAGCATCAGTAACTCTTAATGTACCAAGATTCTCTTCGACAATCTCGTAGTTGGACTGCTTAGCCGTTCCGTCCCAAGTCAGTTCGTAAGTATTCTTACTTGAACCGACAGCAGTCTGAGAACCAGTTGCAACGATCGTAACAGTTTCACCATTTACCAATCCTTCTACCGTAGCTTCAGAATTTCTAAGCGGAGAACCGTTATAAGCTCTTGTGCTGGAACCGGTCGTAATTGTTAACGGAGCAGGAGTGATATTGTAAGATCTCTCAACTTCGCCTTCGTAATTGCCGATTCCTCTAACAGTAATAGTTACTTCACCAGCATTGGTTACATCTTCTGAATAAACTAATTCAAAATCTATACCTTCTACTAATGTTTTTCCTGTCAGGGTATCAGTAACAACGATCGGTTGTTTCTGCACAAAGCCGTTATATACAACATCATCAGGATAAGAAACATCGAATCTCTTCTCATCACCGATATCTGCCTTAACAACTGTCAGAGTACCTAAGTTTTCGGTGACGGTGTAGTTGCCTTCCTTCGCGTTGTCCCAAGTAATGCTGTAGGTATTGTCGCTTGAACCGACTTCGGTCTGAGATCCGGTTGCAGCCAGAGTGACTGATTCGCCTTCAA
>JAFRIG010000057.1 GCA_017432895.1 Erysipelotrichaceae bacterium
ACAGGATGAAGTATTGAGCAATCCTGAAGAGGATGATGTTCCTTCCTTCTTCAAAACAAGGATCTAAAGCACGAGAAATCGTGCTTTTTTGTTACAGTTGATATTAGGAATCGATTCTGTTAAAATATCAAATGTTATGTATAAAGCAGAAGAAGTTCCTTTACCGTGTATTAAGAACACTTCAGAAATGAGGTGTTTTCTATGAGCAATTCCGATCTGTTGATAATAATTTCCATCCTGGTGCTTTGTTACAGCTTTTTCTCTGCTTCAGAGACGGCTTTCAGCTCTCTGAATAAGATCAAACTCAAAGCTTTAGCCAATGCCGGCAACCAAAGAGCGGAAAGCACCTACGAGCTGACCGAGGATTTCTCCAAGCTCTTGACAACGATCCTGATCGGCAATACGATCGTCAATGTCGTATCGGCATCACTGGCTACCGTATTATTCACAAACTTATTGGGAAATAATGGCGTCAGCGTATCTTCGATCGTCATGACCCTGGTCATCATGATCATCGGCGAGATCTTCCCCAAGAATATCGCCAAATACATGCCGGAAAGGCTGGCGATGAGTTTTACGCCTTTTTTGCGTTTTCTGATGTTCATTTTTACGCCTTTGACCTTCATCTTCCGTTTTGTTGAAAAGGTCTTTGAAAAGCACTTCGGCAACGTTTCGGATTCCTATTCGACTGATGAGATCATCACGATGGTCGAAGAGGCTAATGAAGACGGCGACATCGAAGACCATGAAGCGGATCTGATCACCAACGCTCTGGAATTCAACGATCTGGATGTCGGCGAAATACTCACGCCGAGGATCGATGTGATCTCCATCGATATCGACGACTATACGATCGAAGAGATCGAACTGAAGTACCGCGATTCCGGTTTCTCCAGATTGCCAGTATACAAAGAAAGCATCGACAACATCATCGGCGTGCTGATCGAAAAAGATTTCTACTATCATCTTTTCTATGAGAAATCCATCGATATCAAAGGCATTCTGAAAGATGTCATCTTCACTTCGCCGCAGGTCAAGATCTCTTCACTGTTGAAACAGTTCCAGACTTCCAAGACCCATATGGCCATCGTCGTCGACGAATATGGCGGTACGGAAGGTATCATCACGATGGAAGACATCCTGGAAGAACTGGTCGGTGAGATCTACGATGAACACGACGAAGTCATCGAATACTATAAGAAACTCGATGATAATACTTATCTGGTCAAGGCCGATGTCGACTACGAAGACATGTTTGAACACTTCGGTATCGAACTTGATGAGGAATACGAATTCAATACCACTTCCGCCTGGGTCATCGATATGCTCGACAAGATCCCGGTCAAAGGTGACAGCTTCGATTTCAAGAATATGCATATCGAAGTGACGAATGCCGATTCCAAGAAAGTCAACGAGATCAAGATCACATTCAAGAAAGAAAAAGAGGATCACAAAGACAGATAATCATCTGTCTTTTTTAAGCTATAATTAATTTGTGCAGCAGGTATTTGTTGAAAAGAAAATCGCAAGCGGCGACATCGTCAGGATCGATAACGAAGACCTTTATCATTTGCGCAAAGTCTTGCGCAAAGATTCTTCCTATACTTTCAGGATCTGCGATGAAAAAGGCGACATCTATCATTGCCATCTGTTGGATGATGACACTTGCATGATCGATGAATATCTTGATGAAAACAATGAACTGGAATGTGATATCACCTGCATTCTTTCGCTGATCAAAAGCGATAAGTTTGAATTATGTTTACAGAAACTGACGGAACTTGGCGTCAAACGCATCGTACCTTATGAGGCAGCCAGGTCGGTTATGAAGATCAACGATGAAAAAAAGCTCGTCCGCTTTCGTCGGATCATCAGGGAAGCTGCCATGCAATCACATCGGAACATTATCCCTGAGATCACCATGCCTTGTGATCTTAAAAACATGAAAGAGTATCTTTCGGATCATAACTATATTTGTTATGAAGCCGAAAAAAATATAAAGGATATTCAAACCGGAAGATCCTTGACCTATATCATCGGTCCGGAAGGGGGCTTTGAAACAAAGGAATATGAAAAGATCCTTGAACTGGGTTTTGAATCGATTAGCTTAGGCAAAAGGATCTTAAGAGCCGAAACGGCGGCTCTGTATATGACCAGTATCATCGCAGGAAAATGTCAATGAAAAGCTATGCCATGATGATCCTTGGCTGCAAGGTCAACGACTATGAAGCGACCTACGTCAGGGAAAAACTGAATGCTTATTTCACGGAAGTGAATTTCAAAGATAAAGCGGATCTTTATCTGATTTTTACGTGTTGCGTGACTAATACTGCGGAAGCCAAGACCCGCAAGTTCATTCATGATGCCAGAAGAAATAATCCTGAAGCCTATATCGTCGCCATCGGTTGTCTGGCGCAGATCAAAGCGGATAGTGATGTCTTCAAGGACGTCGATCTGATCATCGGTTCACAAAGAAAGGATGAGATCGTCGATCTGATATTACAAAACGTCAAAGGAAATATGGTTTCTGATCCGATCAGGAAGGATTTTGAACACCTCTATATCGAATCATATCCCAGCCGTTCGAGAAGTTTCCTGAAGATCCAGGATGGCTGCAACCAGTTCTGTTCCTATTGCATCATCCCATATGCCAGGGGACGGGAAAGAAGCGGTGATCATGAAAAGATCCTGAAAGAGGCTGAGGTCCTTTCCCGTATCAATGCAGAGATCGTTTTGACCGGTATTCATACCGGACGCTACAACGATGGTCAATACGACCTTTATAAGCTGTTAAAAGAAATGGTTTTGATCGAAGATCTGGAAACGATCAGACTTTCATCCATTGAGATAACCGAAATAAATGATGACATTATTGATTTAATGGCGACTAATGAGAAACTGGCCCATCATCTGCATATTCCGGTCCAGTCCTGTTCAAATGACATCCTAAAAGCGATGAACAGGCCTTATACGATCGAAGAGTTTATGGACAGAGTCGCATATATCAGAAAGATGATCCCGGATATTGCGATCTCTACCGATCTGATCGTCGGCTTCCCGGGCGAAGATGAGGAAGAATTCAAGGAGACTTTAGATAATCTTTCCAAGATCGGTTTTTCCTTTATCCACGTCTTTCCATATTCGAGAAAGACTTCCACGGTAGCCGATAGGATGGATGGCCATATCGATCCCAAGATCAAGAAACAAAGAGTAAAAATAGTAAGTGAGATGCAAAAGGATATCACGAGAAAGTATCGGGAAGCTTTTATAGGCAAGAATGTCAAAGTCCTCATTGAAAGAGTCAAAGATGGCTTTTCCTACGGCTATTGCCGGCAATATTTCTATGTGAAGATCAATGAAGAGCTTAAAGTCGGCGATCTTTACGATGTTACTATCGATTCAGTCGATGAAGAGGTGATCGGTCATGCTTCTTAGTTCGTTATTTAAAGGCGCTCCCGATCTGGAGATCCAGCAGCTTTCCATCGATTCCCGTCATTCCATGAAAGATGCCATCTTTTTCTGTCTGGATGGTATCAAATACGATGGGCACGACTACATCAAGGAAGCGATCGACAACGGAGCCAAGGTCATCATCTATTCCAAGGACCAGAAACTCAAATATAAGGCCATCTACATCAAAGTAAACAACGTCAACAACACTTTGACCAGAGTCGCATCGATCTTCTACAACGATCCCAACAGCGGTATCGACAAGTATCTGTGTATCGGTAACTACGGCCGTTCATCGGTCACTTCCTTCATCAACGATTATTTAAACAGCGTCTCATCATGCGGCTATATCGGTATTCTGGGTATCCGCTATAATGGTCTGGAGCTCAATTCCTCTTTTGCGACCTTGAACATTCTGGATAATCTGAAGATGCTGGATACGATGAAAAAGGCCGGGGTGAAAGCCTGTACCTTTGAAGCGGATGCGGCTTCCTTGAACCTGCAGAAACTCGACTCCATTTCGCCGGATTGCGTCATCTACACCTGTACCAACCGCAATTCCTCGGAATTTCAGACTAACGACTATTACAACTATCTGCGCCGTTATCTCTATACTTTGGAAAACGAAACTAAGGTGCTGTTTAACTGCGATGATGAATCATTCAACGAATTAAAGGATTCCGTTGATAATATCATCAGCTATGGCACTTCGACGATCGCCGATTTCCAGATCCGGGACGTTTCGATCTCCGTTAACGGCATTGCCTACAAGCTCTTGCATGACGGTCATTCCTATAATGTGCGTTCCAAAGTTCAGGGCATGGTCAACGTCTATAATCTGACGGCAGCCATCGTGGCTTTGGCTTTGCAGGGTTACGATATCGAAGATGTGATCGAACATATGAAGGATATTCCTTATGTGGAAGGGGTAATGGAAAGAAGCGACAGTGAATTCAATATCATCGTCGACTGTGCCTACGATTTAAATTCAATCGAAGAGATCCTGCGTTATGGAGCCTATGTACGTCACAAAAACAAACTGATCGGCATCATCAGTATCAACTATTCCGACGATGACAAGCGTCTGGAAAAGATCATCGATCTGTGCAATAAATATCTGGATATCGCCATCCTGACGGAAAACGAATCCCAGGATTCCCAGGTCATGGATATTCTGGAGCGTTGCGACCGCTATGAAAAGAAGACCCGTTTCCTGTACATGCCGATGCGTTCGCAAGCTATTGAAAACGCGATTGAGATCATGAATCGAAACGATACGATCCTGATAATAGGAAAAGGCAACGAAAAATTCCTGTCCATGGGTCTAGGCAGGGAGTTCTACTACGGAGATCGGCATTATGCAGTTAAATTTATCTCAAAGAGAAGGAGAGAAGAAAATGAAATTATCTAAGTATATCGATCACACTTTACTGAAGGCCGATGCTTCCAAAGCTGCTATCGAAAAACTTTGCGATGAAGCCATCGAATACGATTTCAAATCGGTCTGCGTCAATACCTGCAACATTCCGCTTTGCAAGGAAAAACTGGCCGGATCGGATGTTCTGGTGTGCTGCGTCATCGGTTTTCCTTTAGGTGCCATGTCTACGGAAGCTAAAGTAGCTGAAACTCAAGATGCGGTGGCTAAGGGAGCGGATGAAGTCGATATGGTCATCAATATCGGACGTTTAAAGGACAATGATCTTGATTATGTCACCGATGAGATCGCTCAGATCAAAAAAGCCTGCGGCGACAAGACTTTGAAAGTCATCATCGAGACCTGTCTTTTAACTGATGAAGAGAAAGTCAAGGCCTGTGAATGTATCCTCAAGGCCAAGGCCGATTTCGTCAAGACTTCGACCGGATTCTCCACTAACGGGGCAACCTTTGAAGATGTGACGCTGTTAAAGAAAACAGTCGGTGACAGATGTTTCATCAAAGCGGCGGGAGGCGTGAGAAGCAAGGAAGATTTTGCGAAGATGATCGAACTTGGTGCCAACCGCATCGGTACATCTTCCGGTACGAAACTGATTGAAAAAGGCGAATAACAATTGTCTTTTGAACATTATTTGTTTATAATAAGAAAGCCGGAAAAAAGGAGGTGAGATTATGGCAAAGGTTATCGTTAAAGAAAACGAGCAGCTCGATGATGCATTGCGTCGTTTCAAGAGACAGGTTTCCCGTAATGGCACGCTCCTGGAAGCGAGAAAAAGAGAGTATTACGTAAAACCCGGTATCAAGAAGAGACTCAAACGCGAAAACGCGAGAAAATTGAGAAGATCCAAATAAAGACCAACGCAAGTTGGTTTTTATATTAGAATAGTAGTGTGAGCAGGATAAATGTATTGGGAGCAGCCTGTGTCGATATCTTGCTTCTCAGGGTAGAGAAGGAAAAATTTTTTTCCGGAAAATACAAGGCGGAAACGATCAGTTCAGCTTTTGGCGGTGACGGTTTGAATGAAGCCGTCAATTTGAAAAGACTGGGCTGTGACATTTCTTTTTCTTTTATCGCCGGAAACGACACCTGTGGCAAACAGATCAGATCTTTTCTTGATGAGGAAAAGATAACTTATTGCGAAGAATGTTTCAGGGATGATATCGATACTTATATTTCTCTTGTTTTAATAGATAAAAAAGGAGAAAGAGCCTTTGTCGGCAGCGAAAACGGTTCTCTGCGCTTATATGACCTTGCTGATGTTCATATCGATGATGACTGTAAGATACTCTCTTTTGCCTCATTATTCATTTCCAAGCGTTTTGATGAAGACAAATACGAAAAGCTGTTTAAATCGATCAAGGATAAAGGCATCATCTTATGTGTCGATAGCTCGACTCCCAAGAATAACGAAATAGCATCACAACTCAAATATCTGCAATATATCGACTATTTCTTCTGCAACGAAAGTGAAGCCAAGGCTTTATGTCGTTCAAATGATATATTTGAATGTGAAAGGATCCTGTCTGAAACAGGTATCGCCAATTTGATCATCAAATTAGGTGAAAAGGGCTGTCTTTACAAAACGAAGATCTATCCGCCCAAGGAAAGGATTAGGTGTCTTGATTCGACTGGGGCGGGTGATGCTTTTGTCTCCGGTTTCATTTATGGCCTGGATAAAGGCTTATCAATAGAAGAATGTATCGAACACGCCAATAAATGCGGTGGAAAGGCTTGTGAATATCTCGGCGCCAATAAATGGAGCTTAGATCTATAAACGAAAGGATTTTGCATGGAGTATTATTTTAAGGATCTTGATCAGGAACAGATCAAAAACATCGTCGGTATCAACGACAGCAATCTTAATCTCCTGGAGGAGCTTTATGATTGCGGTATCGTCTATCGCGATAATTATTTTAAAATGCTGAGTGATGACAAGGAGGTTTTTGGCAAGTTTTCGGCTCACATGGATTATCTGGTCAGAAAATGCAAGACCGATGTCATCGATCACGACCTGATCAAACAGTCCTTCATCCATGTCAATGATACGGAAAAGGAATATCTCAATTCCGAAACTCTGGCTTATTCCTTTAATGGCCGTCCTTTCAAATGCAAGACTGCCAATCAGTATCGTTTCGTACAGCTGATCAGGAAAAACGACCTGACTTTCGGTATCGGTCCCGCCGGTACCGGCAAGACTTTCCTGGCCGTTTTGATGGCTGTCTCCATGTATAAGAAGGGTGAAGTAAACAAGATAATTATTACAAGACCCGCCGTGGAAGCAGGGGAGTCGTTAGGCTTTTTGCCTGGCGATCTCAAGGAAAAGATCGATCCCTATCTGATGCCGATCTACGATGCTTTGGATATGATACTGGGTCATGAACAGAAGGAAAAGCTGCTGGAAAAAGGCATCATCGAGGTCATTCCTTTGGCTTATATGCGTGGAAGAACTTTAGATGAAGCATTTATTATCCTGGATGAAGCCCAGAATACGACGGATAAACAGATGCTGATGTTTTTGACGAGACTTGGTTTCAATTCCCGTATGGTGGTCAATGGCGATATCACCCAGATCGATCTGAACATCAGAAAAGAAAGATCGGGCCTGGTCATCGCTTTTGAAAAACTGAAAGATATCAAAAATATCGGTTTCATCGAATTCAATTCCCACGATGTGGTGAGAAATCCACTGGTGGAAACGATAATCTCCCGTTTCAATATCGATTAAGACGCTTGACTTCTTTTCTTTTATTTAAGTAAACATACGTTCATTAAATACTGTTTGTTTATTGCAAATAACTTTTTGTATTATAATTTTACTGTTATGAAAAAATTACTGATAGCTTCTAATAATCCTGACAAGATAAAGGAAATAAAGGAGATCCTGGAAGAAAACGGTGTCGTTCTGGAGCTGGTGACACCTAAAGATCTGGGATTTACTACCGAACCTGATGAAAATGGCGAATCTTTTGCGGATAACGCCTATATAAAGGCCAGCTATTATCATCAGCTTTCCGGTTTGCCGACGATCGCCGATGATTCGGGTATCTGTATCGATTATCTGGGCGGTAAGCCGGGTATTCATTCAGCCCGTTTTCTGCCTGAAATGACTTATCCCGAAAAATGCAGCTATATCGTGGAGATCATGAAAGACGTAACTGAGCGTGGTGCCCAGTTTGTGGATTGTCTGTGTTTCATCGATGAAAATGAAAACGTCAATTACTACGAAGGCAAAAATGCCGGTGCGATCGCTGAAGAACCGGCCGGTGACAAGGGTTTCGGTTACGACCCGATCTTTCTGATACCCGAATTCAATAAAACGGAAGCTGAGCTGGGCGAAGAATACAAAAATGTTTATTCCCATCGGGCAAAGGCCCTGAAGAAATGGATCATCGATGCCAAAGACAGATTACAGTAAATATCTCGGCATAGCCCTGAGCATCTCATACATCCTTTTTTCTTTGCTTGTGGCGATCCACTTCTGGTGCTTCAATGAAAGCTTTTATCGTTCTGAACATGACAAGATAAAGTTGTATGGCAAATCGATAGCTGAGCATATCGGTATCAGTGAAGACGATCTTGATAAACTCACTTCTTTTACTTTGGCTTATCTCAATGATCCTGATGCCTCTTTGGATATTGAGATGGAAGTAAACGGAAAGAAAAGAGAGATCTTTACGGATGATGAAAAGCTGCATATGATCGATGTTCAAAGACTCAATCTGATCGCCAACGGCTTGCTGGTGATATCAGGGATCATATGTGCCGTCTTATTGTTTTACTTTATAAAAACGGGCAGATTCTATGTCCTGTTCTCCAGCTATAAAAAGGTTTTGATCTATGTCGGTTTTGTATTGGCGATACTGGCTGCCTGGATCATCATTGATTTCGATTCCTTCTGGACGATGTTTCACCATCTTTTCTTTCCTTCTAACGATCTATGGCTGCTGGATCTGAGAAAGGATATCCTGATCATGATCGTACCGCCCGAATTCTTCAATCATCTGGTTTTAACGATCGTGGTGACTTTTGTCGTCCTTTTAGCCGGTTTCTACTTTATTTTCCTGTTTTTAAGCAGAAAGGCTTTATCATGATCAATATCGTCTTATATGAACCGGAGATCCCGCAGAATACGGGTAATATCATGCGGACCTGTTCGGTGTTTGAGATGGATCTGCATCTGATCGAACCGCTGGGTTTTTCTTTGGATGAAAAGCACATAAAACGCAGCGGCATGGATTATATCGGTGAATGTAACTACAAAGTCTATAAAAACTGGGAAGAATTCAAAAATGGAAAACAGGGACAGTTCGTCTTTTTCAGCCGTTATGGCATGCGTTCCTTTGAAGAATGCGTCTTTGAAAAAGACAAAGATATCTATCTTGTTTTCGGCAAGGAATCGACCGGTATCGATAAAAAGATCCTCAAGGAAAATATCAATGACTGTTACCGGATTCCGATGCGCAAGGATGCCAGAAGTCTGAATCTGTCCAATTGTGCGGCGATCGGCGCCTATGAATGTCTCAGACAGATCGGTTTTGGCGATTTAAGCGACAGGGAAACGATAAAAGGGGAAGATTTTCTTTTAAGATGCTGAAGATATGTTTATGTTCGGATAATCATGGCGATATCCTTTCGATCAATAAAGTATTGGATGATAATCCGGCCTGCGATTATTATTTTCATTGCGGCGATTCCTTATTGCCCCCGGAAGAGATCGAACCGTTTGCTTCGGTGGAAGGAAATAACGACTGGATCTTCGATTATCCCAAATCCAGAAAATTCAATATCGGCGGCCATACCATCTTCATGTTTCATGGCAACGGCTATACCTTTTCGGATAAACTGCTTTTACAGAAAGCCAAAGATGAAAAGGCCGATATCGTCTTTTTCGGCCACACTCATTCCTTTTGCGACAAGATGATCGGCAACGTCCGTTTCATCAATCCCGGTTCCACTTCGTATAATCGGGATCTGACGGCTCCCTGTTATGCCAGAGTGTATCTGCTGGATGATGGAAAAGTCAGAGTAGAAAGGGTAGATCTTTAAAAAAGAGGACATCAGTCCTCTTTTAAAGTATTCGGGATAGGAATTGTCTGGTCCTTTCGTTTTTGGGATTTTCGAAGATGTCTGAGGGACTTCCTTCTTCCAAAACGACACCGCCATCCATGAAGATGACTTTATCGGCAACTTCCTGGGCAAAGCCCATTTCATGGGTCACTATCAGCATCGTCATATCTTCTTTGGCCAGCTGTTTGATGACATTCAATACTTCGCCAACCATCTCCGGATCCAAAGCCGAAGTCGGCTCATCAAATAGCAGGATCTCAGGATCCATGCACAGAGCTCTGGCGATGGCCACACGTTGCTTCTGACCGCCGGACAAGGTGGAAGGGAAGGCCTTGGCAAAATCGCTCATGCCGACTTTCTGAAGCTGTTTAAGCGCGATCTCTTCAGATTGTTTCTGGTCTCTTTTAAGAACTCTTTTCTGAGCAATGACGCAGTTGCCCAGCACGTTCATATTATTGAAAAGATTGAACTGCTGAAAGACCATGCCGACTTTGGAACGGTAGGCATTGATGTCTTTGATCTTTGAAATATCTTCTCCTAGAACCGTTATTTTTCCTCCATCGATATCTTCCAGCAGATTGATGCATCTTAACATCGTCGATTTGCCTGAACCGCTTGGTCCGATCAGACAGACGACATCGCCTTTATTCACTTCAAAATCGATACCTTTTAAAACATGCAGGCCATCAAAACCTTTTCTGACATTTTCAACTTTGATTAATGACATTTATAGATCCTCCTTGGCGATATTGATGCTGTTAAAATTAGTATCGGACTGAGGCAGGGAAGTCTTGGTGTTGTTCAAGCGTTTCTCGATCAGATTCATGATGATACTGGAAATACTTGTCAAACAAAGGTAGATCATGGCGGTGACGAAATAAGTCTCCGTAAAGCGGTAAGTTGTACCGGCGATGGAATTGGACTGAAACATGAGTTCCGTGATCGAAATGATCATTAAAACCGAGGAGTCCTTGATATTGACGATCAGCTCATTGCCGATAGCCGGGAAGGCGTTTTTGATCGCCTGGGGCAGGATGATGTCCATCATCGTCTGCATCGAAGACATGCCTAATGACCTGGCGGCTTCGTTTTGACCCGGATCGACAGCCTGAATACCGGCTCTGATGATCTCGGCCATATAAGCACCTGTATTGATCGAGATGACAAAGATGGCGGCGACCATCTTGTTCCAGCGGACGATATTGGTATAGACCAGATAATAGATGAATACGGCCTGGACCATCATCGGGGTTCCGCGGAAGACTTCGATATAGATCTTTAGAATGATATCGATGATCTTTTTGATGAATTTTACGGAACTTGATGCTGTCTTATCGGGTCTGATGGCTCTAATACCGCCGGCCAACAGACCAATGATAAAGCCAATCAAAGTACCGATGATCGCAACGATCAGTGTGGTACGGATACCCAAAAGAAAACTGGGATAGTATTTCTTAAGGATCTCGAAACACTTGATCAAAGACATCTTTTATTCCTCGACAGCCGGCTGTCTGTTGACGGCAGCTTCCATGATCGCCATTCTTTCATCCTGAGAAATGGAATCAAGAGCTTCCTGGATCTGATTTAAAAGATCAGTGTTTTCCTTGGCAACAGCAATGGAAACGGAAGTATCTACCTCAAAGCCTTTGCCTTGTGCAAAGACAACATAGGTAAGATCGGGATTGGCAGCTACGACGCCATTGGCCACCGGCAGCTCAGCTGTGATGGCATCGGCCTCTTCAGCCTGAAGGGATAACACCATCCTTGAATAAGTCGATAATGGAGTCATATGATTGACACCTTCGATCTGATCGATAACTTCATCGTAAGTGGTATTGGCCTGACCCAGAACATTGTAACCGGCTAATTCCTGGATATCGTCTATATCGACTAACTCTGAATCTTTTCTGACGATGACGACCATGTCGGATTCATAATAGGGAGTCGTGAAACTGACAGACTGAGCTCTTTCGGGTGTCTCGGTCATACCGGCGATGATACAGTCGATCGCTCCGGCATTTAAAGAAGGGATAAGCGAATCCCAATCAGTCTTGACGATCTGTACTTCCCGGCCAATTTTTTCGGCGATCATTGATGCGATGACAACATCATAGCCATCGGCATAATCGACAGATGAAATAGGAACTGCCGTATCGGAATCGCTGACCTGGGTCCAGTTGAAGGGGGCATAGTCACATTCCATGCCGACTCTTAAAACACTTGATTCTTCGTTTGTTCCATTATCATTTGAAGCATTGGAACAGCCGCATAAAAGAAATAGAGATACAAAAAGCAGGGTGAATAATTTTCTCATGGTAAAAACCTTCCTCGTATATTAGTGGTGAAAGTATAGTTCACCACTATTTCTTTCTAGACAGGCTTTATACGGTCTGTCGGCGTATTGAGTCCTTTGGTTATAATTCTGTTGAATGACAGGATACGTAGATCGGTGCTTTATCCTCCT
>JAFRIG010000058.1 GCA_017432895.1 Erysipelotrichaceae bacterium
CAACTGCCGATGAACTGATACAGTCTAAAGCTTCTTCCAGATGTCCTAGAGGTTCATATAGATCTTAGGTGTTATTTGATTGAAAATGATCAGATTCTTTTAAACAACACTTGACAAATGGTACTTACATATCAGATTTTTCTGTTTCTTATTCGCCGATCACGACGACTTTGCAGCGTCTCTCCCTGGCATGCGTCCGATCGAAATCGACGAAATAGACATAACCCGTCTTGCCTACGCCGAGCTGGCCATTATCCACTTCAAAGGTGGCGGAATTGCCTAAGATAGTCGCTTTGAGATGGGCATCGGCGTTCCAGAGTTCTTCCCTGGTACCGCTGGGCAGATATTTCAGATAATCCGGCCAGGCTTCCACTTCTTCCAGATGTTTGAGACCGGGATAGAAATACTGACCCCAGGCCGTCTGGTCGGGAATGATCTTGGCTAAAGCGTTATCCAGATCCTGCTGAATGAATTCCTTGCCATTTGGCAGCGTGTCATGTACGTACTCTTCAAAGAAGACCGAACAGGTCGTGTGCGGCGAAATAACGCAGCAGATCCCGTCTTTGATCCCTGAACGGGCAATGATCTCCTTGACCTGTGTCGTGATGTCGATATAGGTCGGCGAGACCCCTTTCGACATGATACCTGTGATTGTTTCCTTGTAAACTGACATATTAACCCCCTATTTATATTTAACTTTCTATTGTTTCTTTTCTTTTTTATTTGCTTCAGCGTTTGAGCGATGCGCGTAGGCTCTGATCGTATCCGGATGCATCTCATCCTCTTTGGCGATCAGATAGGAGAATAATTCATCTCCGTCATTGAAATATGAGCAATCAATCCAATATCTGCCCTTTAATAAACCGCTGGTATCCTTATTGATCCTGAGATAGATCTTCTTGGCCAGCGGGAAATCTTTGACGCGAAAATCCAGTATATCCTTGAACAGATACTTATGTTCCTTGTTGAAGGCTTTAAATGTGATGCTTTTATCATCGATGTCGATCTCTTCGGGATTGGAAATGGAGACAAAGGTGTTGATCAGCTGATACAGGCAGATCAGTAGTACCAGTCCCGATAATGCGCTTCTACTGATGATAAACTGATATAGTGAAAACAAGGCTATGGCGGCTGTGAAATAGCCGATATAGACGACTTTGAACTGATAATATTTTTTCTGATAGATGTATTTTTTCATGATTGGAAAAAGAAAAGGGCTTAGAAAAGCCCTTTTCTTTGCGAAAGACAAAGCTTATGCGTTGTTTTCTTTTCTGATCCTCATGCCATTCCAGACAGCGAAACCAACAGCAACGGCGGCAAAAATAACGTAACCGACGACCGGTGAGATCGTACCTAACGTGTATAAGAGCCAGGTCAACGGGTTAGCACCATCACAGATGGATGACAGAGAAGCGATGTCCGTGTAAGAACCGATGCTGTGGCAGACAGCCGTCGTCGGAGCTGCCAGAGCTGTTGAGAAGTAGAAACCGGCGATCATGACGATAATACCGGTGATCAGGCTTCTGAAACCGTTGCCCTTGCAAAGAGGCAGGATCAAAACGAACATGAACGGGAAAGTGCCTAAGTCACCTGCAGGCAGAACTGTGTTGCCCGGAAGGATGAAAGCCAATAAGACTGAAAGAGGTACGAAGATCAAAGACAGAGCGATCGTGAGCGGATGTCCGCAGCCGACAGCTGAATCCAGACCGATGTAAATCTTTCCTTTGCCCTGGAAGTGCTTGTCCATGAAGGAAGAAGCAGCATCAGAGATCGGCATTAAGCCTTCCATCAGCAGAGCAGCCATCTTCGGAATGATGACCATGGCGGCAGCCAGATAAACGGCTGTTTCGACCAGCGTCTTGAAATCCTGTCCGCCCAGTAAGCCGATAAGGATACCCATGACGAAACCGACGATGACCGGTTCGCCAAAGATACCGATCTTTTCCTGTAACATTTCGAGGTTGAAGTCGATATCTCTTAATCCAGGGATCTTTTCGATGACCCAGTTACATACTAATGCGATCGGGGCAAACGCAGTAGAGAAACCGTGAGGAAGAGATACGCCAGGCATAGCCAGAGTTCTGTCAAGAGCTGGAGCTGTGACATCGCCTAAGACCAGAATGATTACCTCATTGGCAACAGCAGCAGCAACACCGAGAGCAACATTGCCCGTAGCGGCGGCGATCAGAGAACCCGTGAAAGCGAAATGCCAGTAGTTCCAGATGTCTACGTCGACTGTCTGCGTCGTCTGAGTGACGATCATGATGATGTTGACCAGCAGACAAACCGGAATGATGACGGAGCCAACTTGTGTAGCGAATGCAGCAGCAGCCGCAGCCGGCCAGCCGATATCGACAGTGCTCAATGATAAGCCCAGATTCGAAGACATTGCGCCAACAGCTGTAGCCAGAGGAGCCAACAGGCCTGTCGCAACATCAAGGCCTAAAAGACCGACGGCAACCGTCAGACCGCCACGGAATGACTTGCCGAATCCTGCACCCAAAACCAATCCGATAAGGGTAATGATGATAGGCATCATGACCAGCTTACCTAAATCGCTGATGGATCCAAAGATGTTTAAAATAGCTTGCATAATTTTAAAAATCCCCCTTTTATTGTTTTTTTTCGGAGATGAATTGCCCCTGATATCTCCGATATTTAACTAGATGCCTCTAGAAAAATACTTATTTGTTTTCCTTGAACAGGATCTCTTCGATCTCGTTATAGATCGGTTCAGTACCGCGGTTGATGATCAGATTCGTCGCGATGACGACCGGGCATGAACAAGGCGTCTTATTCGGCACCGTAGAAACAACGATGTCGTAGTTGGGTGACTGTCCGGGAACTTCCGCAACTTTGCATTGCGTGATCGTGAACTGACCCTTATAGCCTCTTTTGTTCAGTTCTTCTTCCAGTCTTTTATGAACGACTGTGCTTGTCGCAACTCCCGTTGCACAACATAATAAGATTCTTTTCATTTATTAACTCCTTTCAACTGCAAAATACCCTAAATTAAATTATATAACTCTCGCAAAACCCATTGCAATTACTGACAGAAATCTTTTCTTGCCCGATCAAGAGCTTCAAACATCTCTTCCAGTTTGGCAAACGGATCTTCCGCCGCCACGATGCCACTTGTACCACCCGTAGCATCCGCGCCTGATTTGATGGCTTTATAGACATCTTCGCCGCTTGATATACCCGCTGCCTGTAAAGTCTTGGTGTTAGGTGAAACAGTCTTAACGGCTTCATTGGTCGCTTCCATATAGGAGATATCAGCCGATTTACCCGTACCGATCAGGCTCTTCAATTCACAGACCATGACATCCGGATGCAGCTGCGCGATCGCTTTGGCATCGGCGATATCATCGGCACATACGACCGTCAGAATACCCAGTTCATCCGCTCTGGCGATGGTTTCGGTCAGTTCGGATACGGTCATCGGATTTTCCGCATGATTTAAGAACGTGGCCCTGACACCTGCTGCCTTTAAGGCTTCAGGCAGGATGTGGCCCATGCCTCTGCCCGGTTTCAATGATTCCATGTGCTGAGCGGTGACGATCAGATGCGGACACTCTTTGGCGATCGTGGCCAGATCGACATGCTGGGCAGTGAAAATGACATCGAAGTCATACTTGACGGCCAGTTCTTCACATTTTCTGGCCAGTTTCAAAGATCCCTCGCCATAAAGATAGGCTTTGGGATTACATACAAAGAACGGTCTTCTTAATTGAGCTTTTTCCATGTTTAACCTGCCTTTCCCGTGTGGAAGAGTCGGAAATAGAATTTCAGTTTCTCGCTGATGGCGCTGTTGGCATCTTTCATCAGCTTGTACCAGTTGATATAGTCTTCACCTTTTACGGCTTCAATGGCCGCTACGGTGAAATCCGTAAAGACGTTGATCTTGGAGATGCCCTCCGTAGCGCATCTTTCCAGATTCTCATCGCCCGAGCCGGAACCGCCATGCAAGACAAGCGGGATCGCCAATGCATCTCTTAATTCATGCAGACGCTCGAAATCGATGACCGGAGTCCCCTTATACAGACCATGGGAAGTACCGATCGAGACGGCCAAAGAATCAACACCGGTCTCTTCGACGAATTTTTTGGCCATTTCCACTTCCGTATAGATGTTCTTGTCTTCTCTTAAAGCTTCCATGTTTTCGGAAGTTATGACATCACCCGAACCGACATGACCAAGTTCAGCTTCAACGACCACACCACGGGCATGGGCATATTCACAAGCCTCCCTGGTCAAAGTGACATTTTCTTCATAAGGTTTGGCCGAAGCATCGATCATGACGGATGTAAAGCCCATATCGACAGCCTTTTTGACCGTTTCCAGATCCTGACCGTGGTCAAGATGCAAAGCTACCGGAACAGAGGCCTTTTCCCCATAGAATTTGCCTAAAGTAAACGCTTCCTCCAGAGAAAGCATATCCTGATGAGCCTGCGCGAAACTTAGGATCACCGGCACACCAAGTTCCTCTGCCGTTTCCACATAAGTCCTACAGGAATTGGAATCCCAGTAATCGGGTGCGACGATCGCATAGCCTTCCTTACGGGATTTTTCAAACATTTCTTTTGTCGTTACTAACATTTCTACTCCTCGATATCCAAACCCGCTTCTTTGATCAGCTCGTAATATTCTTCATAAGTGTCTGCTTTCGCAAATCTTTCCATCAGATCGTTATTCTGGAAGACATCCATCAGTTTCATCAGCATATCCAGCTGCTGGTGAGCTTCTTTCAAAGCCATCATGAACATCATCGTCACCGGAATCAGTTTGTCATCCGTTCCCATTTCAACGAATTCTACCGGTTCCTCCAACGACATGAAACCGATCTGGGTCCTGTTGACATGTTCCGGGTCCGTATGCGGGATCGCTACGCACATATTGTCGAGACTTAATCCGGTCGCAAAATTCTTTTCTCTGGTGATTATCCCCTCAAAAAAACTGTCCTTTGCGACACCGCTGTTCATGAACTCGTCTGCCAGCATTTTTAAGGCTTCTTCCTTGCTGGCGGCATGTCTATGAAACAATGCGATCTTAGCATCAAACATATCTGCCATATTATAAATTTATCCTCCTAAAAATATTATAAAACATCTCACTTTTCAGAAACGAATTTTATACACTTTTCTTACAAAAATATACAATACGTCAGACAAATGAATATAATGGATTTATGGCCAAAAAAGAAAAGAACTATGATCTTAACGCCTTGAACGGGATCTCTATCTACCATGAAAACAAAAGAACGGTCTATGCCCCCTTCTATTCAAAAAAGGCTTATATCATCAACGAAAACAACGTCTCTCACTACAATACCTACATTCAGGGCTATCTGATCGCCATCGTGATCTTCCTGCTTGCCCAGATCTTTTACAGGCATCTGTGGGTCTCATTATTGCTGGCGTTGCTGTTTATGGTCTCGACGTTTATCATTTTCAAAAGAAATTTTCTGGATAAAGCCGCAGTCATCGAAGATTATAAAAAGCCCCAAAGAGATAACTTCATTACCCGTCAGGCCAGACTGGAAAAGAAAAACATCCGGACCATCATTATCTGTTCGCCTCTTTTGGCAGCGGCGATCCTGTTTAATTCCTATCTGAACAAAGTTGAAGGCGACATGCTCTATCTCATGATCTTCATCGCCATAATCGCCGTATTGTATGGCCTCCTGCATATCTATATCCTGCTATACAAAAACAGAAATTCATTATAAAAGATCGGAAAACCGATCTTTTTTCGTAAAAGAAAAGACCTCTGTCAGGTCTTACTGTCCCATCGATTTCATGATGGCTCGAATCTGTGCTTCGGAAGGTTTTCTGCCCATCTGAGCATACATCGCGCGGATCATCTTTTCGTTGATAGGCGGATTTTCTTTGAGCTGCTTTTCAAAATTCTTTCTGGTCACAAAGTATGTGATCACCGCACCTGCGACACCACCGATCACAAAATATAATATCGACATCCAAAAATCCATATTAAATACCGTCCTTTACCTAATAAATTCTATCTTAAACAAAAGCTTTTGTCTAATATAGCCCTAATGGGTGAGAAATTTCCCTTTTCTCAAAGGTGGGCCATCTATAGCTGCCTTTAGGATCCCTGATTAAGGTCTTCAACACCGGCAGCTAATTTCCAATAGTCCGTAAATATAGTGTAGGAATTTCATTGTATCCCATTAGGTACTTTCATTATATGCGTTTATTACACTCATTACCAGTCTTGACTTGAAAGGTCAAAATGTGGTAATGAAAAAGCCGTTTATTCGACAAACGGCTTCATAATGTTCCGATAGGAATCTTTGAATTTTTCGATCTGGGTTTCCGAATCAAGCGAATAATCATCGAAACAGATCTGGGAAGCGTAAAACTCTCCATTTACCACCGAAAACACGTGTGGGGTCAATAAAGTCTTTTCGCCATCTTCTCCAAAACCCATTATCGGCTCCAGATAGGAACTGAGTTTTTCCTGCAGCTGCTTGTCTTCGATCAAACCATCCTGTTGATTGTAGGCATCGATGTAATAGACGGTCTGGTTGAGCTCTTTGGCCACTTCATCCAGATATTTGCAGACTCTTTGGCAGCAGTTGCAGTTTTCTCTGCCGAAGTAGAAGATGCCGGAAGACTTGTTGTCGATGACATTGAACAGCTCTTTCACCGAGATCAGTCTGAAATTATGATCGGTCGAAGAGACACCTTCGTAGGCCGACATATCGATCCTGGTGGAAACGATTTCATAGGTATACTCCGGCTTGAGAGTTTCTTCCTCCTCCTGTTTCCTGCCGCACGATACAAGAAGCAGCAGGATGAACAGGCATGCAATGATCTTTCTCATCAGATCTCTTTGACCTCGATCGTATCGAAGATCTCCTCGATCTTTTCCTTGGAACCCAGGTCGTTGGACATGCAGGTAGCCAGGGATGCCGCATTGGCATAGCGGAAAGATTCCGCCGTGCTGGCGCCATGGATATGGCCATAAAGGAAACCGGCCACCATGGAATCCGCCGAACCGGTCAGGTTGACCAGCGAATCGGCCAGATTATCGCATTCCAAAGCCGTTTCAGGCGTAAAGATGAATGAGGGTTTGTGCGGAGCCGAATATAAGACATTCTGGAAACCGCGATCGAGATAATCTTTGGCGACTTCGTTGACATCACCTTGCATATTGCGGTCGTTGAGTTTGACGGCAAAAAGCTTGAGATCGCTGCAGCGATCAAGGATATCCTTATCCGTATCCAGCACCACCTTGACATCATCGACGCAAAGTTCATGGACCAGGTCTATCATCCTGTCCTTGATCTCCTCTTCGATATTGCCTGATAAAACAAAGATATCATCCGTATAGATATTGTTTAGTCGGGACTTGAAACGGCGGAACTCGTCATCGGTGATGTGCGGTCCCTTGGCATTGATACCCGTCTCGGCCAGTTCATCCATGATCTTCAGATTGATCCTGGTATGATCGGCGATCGTCGTGAATAAGGGCTGGATATTGGGGTAGTTGGTGATAAAACTCAGATAGAACTCTTTTGTAAAACCTCCTAAAAAGCCCAACGCCACCGAAGGGATACGGAAATTGTTGAGAACGATCGAAACGTTGACACCTTTGCCGCCCGCTTCATACATTTCCATATCACTGCGGTTGTCTTTACCTCTTTCCAGCTTGGGAATGGTTATGTAATAGTCTAATGATGGATTGGTCGTACATGTATAGATCATACCTAAATTATACTCCCTATTGTGCTTTTAACGCTGCGTTGCGTCGAACTTCTTCAAAAGATCGCTCAGTATCCTTTCATGAACTTCGTTGACATCCTGGGTGGTCAGCGTCTTTTCCAGATCCTCATAGACGATGGACAAGGATACCGATTTCTTGCCCTTTTCGATATGTTCACCCTGATAGATATCAAAGACTTCAGCTTTCTTGACGATACGACCGCCGCTTTTCTTGATGGCCGCGATCAGATCAGCCGCCTTGACATCTTCCGAAAGCATCAGTGAAATATCACGGGAAACCGAGGGATACTTGCTGATAACGGGAGCCTTGACCTTGGCCGGAGCAGCTTTGGCTAAAATATCCAGCATCACTTCGCCATAGTAAACATCGTTCATTTTTAAAGACTTCAGATAAGCCGGATGCAGTTTGCCAAAGATGGCCAATACTTTGCCATCCATCATCAAGACAGCCGACTGGTAAGGATGGAAATGCTTGGTATCAAGATCGTTTTCTTTGATCGAGACCCTGCCCATTTCAAAACCTAAGGCATTAAGCAGTTCGACCAGCAGTCCTTTGATAACATAGAAATCCGTCTTGACGCTTAAATGTTTAACGCTGTCATCAATGAAATTGCCTTCCATGATCAGACCCAGTCTTTCTTCTTCCCCTTTATCCGTATACAGCTTGGAGATCTCGAATAACGAGACATTGCTGTTGGAATGGTCGAGATTGTAGGACAAAGCTTCTAACAACGAATTTAGCAAGGAAGTCCTGATGTACTTGCGCGCATCGGACAGCGGTGAGATCATCGCTACGGCATCGCCACTTGGCAATAAGGCTTCATCGATAAATTTCTGGGAAACCAGCGTATAGTTGACCGTATCATAGAAACCGTGTTTAATCAGGAGATCACGGATGACCCGGCGGATATTCTGGATATTGCTGAGCTTGCCTAAAGTCTGAGGCATCAGCGGCAAAGTCGAAGTCAGATCGTCGAAATCGGTAAGTCTTACTATTTCCTCATCAATATCTTCTCTGATCTTGAGATCGCTGGCTCTGTGGGACGGTATCTCAGTGATGAAATCATCACCTTCGATCGTATACTTGAAGCCTAAACGGCGCATGACATCGACCGCTTCATCCATCGTATACTGTTTGCCGATCAGGGCATTGAGGTGACTCAAGGACTCTGTGATCGTATAAGGCTCGTAATCGGCTTTGCCGTATTCGATCGTCTCTTCAAAATCCTGTGCATCAGCCAGTTCGATCAAAAGCTGTACAGCCCGATCGACTGCTTTATTCTGTGACAGAGGTTCAAGTCCCTTGGCAAAGCGGGCTGCCGCCTCCGTTTGCAAGCCCAAACGGTTGGCCGTCCTTCTGATCTGGGCGTGGTCGAATAAGGCTGCTTCGATGATCAAAGAATCGGTATCATCCAGGATCTTGGTGTTATCACCGCCCATGATACCGGCGATGCCGATAGGTTTACCCTCGGAGGTGATCATCAGGTCACCCTTTTCGATCTGATAGTCGATGCCATCCAAAGCGGTATAGACGCCTTCATAGTCGTCCCTGACCGTTATTTCTCTTGCCGGATTGGATCTGAGATCATAGAAATGCAAAGGCTGACCCGTTTCCAGCATGACATAGTTGGAGATATCGACCAGGTTGTTGATACATTTGACGCCATTGGCCCGTAAATGTCTCTTAAGCCATTCAGGCGATTCCTTGATCGTGACTTTATTGACGACTTTGGCTAAAAAATGCGGACAATTAGATGAAGTCGAAGTCAGAATGAAATCCGACTTCTTGCCGATATTGGCCTGTCCTTCATATTCAGGAAGCTTTACTTCTCTGTTAAGGATGGCTCCCATTTCATAGGCCATCGCAAACATCGACAGACAATCCGGACGGTTGGCATAGATCGAAACATCCAGGATCGTATCGTCATAGCCAAGTTTCTTTAGGATATCGGTATCACCGACTTCAAAACGATCATCGAGTTCTTCAATGCCATTGTGGCTGGGCGAATCGTTCGGAAGCAGATTGGGATCGATACCCAGTTCTTTTAAGGAACAAAGCATGCCGTTGCTTTCCTGGCCACGGATGACTCCCCTTTTGATCTCGCCGCCGGGCAGCTTGGCACCGACTTGGGCGACGATGACCTTTAAGCCTTCACGGCAGTTGGGAGCACCGCAGACGATATTCAAGACTTCCGAACCGATATCGGTCTTAGTAAGATGCAGATGATCGGAATCGGGATGGTCTGTGCATTCCAGAACCCTTCCGACGACCAGATTGGATGCATCGGACATCTTTTCGATGGATTCGACTTCAAAACCGCATTTGACCATCTGATCGACGATCTGCGAAACAGATAGACCCGACAGGTCGATGAAATCACTTAACCAGTTCAAACTCAATTTCATGGTCATTACCTCCTAGCGCTTGAATCCGTCGAGGAAACGGATATCGTTGGTATACAGATCGCGGATGTCGGTGATGCCGTATTTTAGCATCGCAACTCTTTCCAAACCGACACCGAACGCAAAACCGGTGTATTTTTTGGAATCGATACCGGCCATCTCCAGAACATTGGGATGGACCATGCCCGAACCCAGGATCTCGATCCAGCCGGTTCCCTTGCAGGTCGGACAGCCCTTGCCATGGCAGATATGACAAGTCATATCGACTTCAAATGAGGGTTCCGTAAACGGGAAATAGGAAGGTCTGAATCTGATCTTGGCATCCTTGGAGAACATCTCCCTGACCATCAGCTCCAATGTGCCTTTTAAATCGGCAACCGTGATATTCTCACCAATGACCAGACCTTCGCACTGGGTAAACTGGTGGGAATGGGTCGCATCGTCGTCATCGCGGCGATAGACCTTGCCCGGGCAGATGACCTTGATCGGCAGATCATTGGCTTCAGCTTCCAAGACACGCATCTGGATGGCTGTCGTTTGCGATCTTAACAGATGACTTGGATCGACATAGAAAGTATCCTGCATATCTCTGGCCGGATGGCCTTCCGGGGTATTGGCTTTAGTGAAGTTGTAGAGGTCAGATTCCAGTTCCGGACCTTCGGCGACATTATAGCCCATGCCGATGAAGACATCTTCGATCTCCTGCTGGACCAGAGTCAATGGATGCAAAGTACCCTGCCTTGGCGTAAAGGCATCCAGCGTGATGTCCAGTTTTTCATTGGCCAGCTGACTGTTGAGTGCTTCTTGCTCCAGCATGGCCTTTTTCTCATCCATCGCTTTGGACAGAGCATTTTTGAGATCGTTGACCTGCTGACCGAATTTCGGTTTCTCTTCGGCCGAAAGATCTCTCATCTGTGCCATCAGTCCCTGGATCTTGCCTTTCTTGGAAAGATATTCGATCCTGAGTTCTTCCAAAGTCTTGCTGTCGGCCTTTTCGACAGCCTGCAGTGCTTCATTTTTCAACGCTTCCAGATTTAACATTTAAAACCCTCCTGAAAATAAAAAAGGTGGACCCAAGGGCGCTGTTGCGCGGTACCACCTTATTTTTAACTCTTATCCTTAACGCGGATCACACGTGGAGTATTGGTCCAACTGAGAAGTGAATTCACTGTTTAGCGTTCAGGCTCTTCCAGCATTATGAGCCATTCTCTTGGGACGCATACGCAGCTACTGGTCTTCTTTACGTACTTTTCAATTATAGCACAAGAATAAAGAAAAGAGGCCTAAACCTCTTATCTTTCTTATAAAGTAGTATCTACTTTGATACCCGGACCCATGTTGCTGGAAATGGTGCAACCCTGGATATAGGTGCCCTTGACAGCTGCGGGTCTCGCTTTGATGATGACGTTTAAGATCGTATCGAAGTTTTCCGCCAGCTTTTCGGTATCGAAGGAAGACTTGCCGATCAGGCAGTTGATATTGCCTTCCTTATCGACACGATAAGTGACTTTACCTTTCTTGATCTCATCGACCGCATTGGCGATATTCGGAGTGACTGTGCCAGTCTTAGGGTTCGGCATCAGGCCTTTAGGACCTAAGAGCTTACCTAATTTACCTAATTCGCCCATCATATCAGGTGTAGCGACGATGACGTCATAATCGAACCAGCCGCCCTTGATCTTTTCCAAGATCTCTTTGTCACCGACGAAGTCGGCGCCGGCATTCTTGGCGACTTCCATGTTGGCGCCCTGGGTTACGACCAGGACCTTCTGGGATCTGCCGGTTCCGTTAGGAAGTACGATAGCACCACGGATCTGCTGATCAGCCTGACGCGGGTCTACGTTAAGTTTGAAAGAAACTCTGATCGTAGCGTCGTATTTGACTAAGGTAGTCTTCTTAGCCAGTTCACAAGCCTCTAACGGTGAATACTTCTTGTTGCCATCGATCATGGCTTTCGCGGTATTGTAGCTTCTTGAATGTTTCATTAGTCTACCACCTCGATTCCCATGTTTCTAGCCGTACCGGCGATGATCTTCATTGCCGCTTCGACATCGTTGGCATTCAGATCCGGCATTTTGTACTCGGCGATCTCTCTTAACTGAGCGGTCGTGATCTTACCGGCCTTGACCGTATTAGGTGTGCCTGAGGCTTTCGCAACGCCTGCCGCCTTCTTCAGTAAGAATGCAGCCGGAGTCGTCTTTAAGACGAAGTCGAATGACTTGTCTTCATAAGCCGTGATGATTACAGGAACGACATCGCCCATTCTGTCCTTGGTCTGATCATTGAACTGGGAGCAGAACTGCGGCATGTTGATACCTGCAGACGCCAGAGCCGGACCCGGTTTTGCCTGGCCGGCCATAAAGTTTAACTTACAAACTTTTGCAACTTTCTTTGCCATAATTTCCTCCTTTGGCCCGTGGTTTGACGGAGAGTTGCTCTCCTTCCACAGCTTTAATATTATATTAAATCAAAAGGCTTATTACAAGCCTTTTTGACTCATTTGTGTTTGTAGAAGACCCTGTTTTCCAAGGAGAAAAGCTTTTGGGTGAATTCTCCTTCCTTGACATCGGCCAGAGCCTTGTCGATCGTGTTGATCCTGGCATCGATGTTGTCGATAAGATTTAGGATCTCAGCCTCTAAAGTTTCAGGCCTGATCGGCGAACCGTATTCCAGCTGGCCATGATGGGATAAGACCATATGCCTCAATATCAGCAGCTCTTCACTATCTTCCAGACCCAATTCGATGCCAATCTGTAAGAGTCTGGCATCCATGATGGAGATATGACCCAACAGTTTTCCTTCTTTGGTATATTCAGTGACGACTGGCGAAGAGAGTTCTTCGATCTTGCCCAGGTCGTGCAGGATGACGCCGGCCAAAAGATAATCGCGATTTATCGAAGGATAGATGGAACATAAGGCGGCAGCCACTTTGATCATGCCGGAAGTATGGGTCGCCAGACCGCCGATGCAGTTGTGATGGATCTTGGCGGCAGCAGGATACTCGTAGACGTCATTGGCATACATGTTCAAAGCACCTGAAACGATTTTGGCGATCTTTTCATTGTTTATCATGGACAGACCTTCCTGGATGCTGCTACGCAGGTTATCCTTGGAGATCGGTGATTTGAAGACGAAGTTCTCCATGTCGATATCGGCCTGCGGAAGTGGCAGGACCTTTAAGACCTTGGCTTGCAGGTTGTTCTTGTATTTGATGATCTCGACATCGAAGTCGTAGACCTTGCCTACTTCCAGCTGCTTCTCAAGTTCGGGTTTGACATCCCAAAGCTTGGCTTCGATGGATTTACTGCTATCCTGTAACACCAGCGATAGATATGGTGAACCCGAATTGGTTGTACCTCTGACCAGTTGCGAGATTAGAAGCTGTGTATTGACTCTTTCGCCTTCCGTGAAGTCTTTAACCTGTTTGCCCATTTTCTTCCTCCATTACTTCTTTGATATCCTCATAGCCAAAGCCTTTGGCAAGCAGATAGGATACGATATGATCTTTCAGTTCATAGGAATCGTACTTCCGCTCATAACGCTTTAAGGCTTTTAGATACTCTTTTCTTAATAATTCTACCTCATTTTCGCTCTCCAGGCTTAACGCATCGATAACCCGGTTGCAGATATCGTAGGAATATCCCTGACCCGATAATCTGTTTAACAGAGCCTGTTTCTTCATTTTTAATGTCTTGTTGCGGATACTTCTTTCATATTTTTCCGCCAGAGCTTTAGCCTTGAGGTATTCCTCATCCTCATCTTTCTTGAGATGCCTTTGGATCAGCTCATCCGATATACCTTCATCCTTAAGCTTTCTTCTGATCTGCTTATTTGAAGTAAGCGACGCACTTAAACGGTTTATCCGGTTTTGGGTATATTTTTCATCATCCAGTAAACCGCAGTTTTTCAGTTTATCGATGATCTCTTCCTTTTCCGGCTTATTTAAGCCCTTTTCCACAAGATATCTATCGATCTGCTTAACGGTCTGATCCTTAGCCGAAATCTTCCTTAAAGCGCCTCTATAGGCCTTAAAAACCCTTTCCTCGTTTTTGAGCATATCATATAGCTCATCGTCAAGTCCTTTAAGTCCTTTTATTTTGTATTTGAAATAAGCCTCATCCGAGACCTGTATCTTTTCATCATCCAGATAAAGCATCACATAGGACTCATAAGCCTTGATCTTTCTGATCGGATACTTGATCTCGATATCGGTTTTATCATTTTTGTTTTGTTTGAGAAACTCTTCGACATTCATACCTATAGTATAAGTCAAAGACTCTTTCAAGGCATGAAAAAAGCCGGTCGTTTGACCGGCTTTATTTGGCTTATCTGGCTCTGGCTTCGAGGTTCGCAAATCTTCTCTTTGCGTCGCTCTTGGCTTTTTCGTAGAGCTCCTGAGCCTGTTCAGGATTGACCTTGACCAGGTTGTTGTATCTGGCTTCATCCATTAAGAAGTCCTGGAACTTGTCGAAATCAGGCGTCTTGTAGTCGATCGTTAGAGGAGATTCATTTCTTGGATCGTATCTGTACAAGGTGACATAGCCGCATTCGACAGCCTGCTTCTGGACGATCTGCTGCTTGGACAGACCACCCTTGATGCCATGCAGTTCACACGGACAGTAAGCGATGATGAGAGACGGACCGTTGTAGCTTTCAGCTTCTTTCAAAGCCTTGATAGCCTGCATTCTGTTGGCACCCATACATACGGAAGCAACATAGACATGGCCATAGCTCATAGCGATCTGACCCAGGTCCTTCTTGGCGACAGCCTTACCACCGGCAGCAAACTGGGCGATGGAGGCAGCCTGTGAAGACTTGGATGACTGACCACCGGTATTGGAGTAAACCTCGGTATCTAAGACCAGGATATTGACATTCAGGTTGTTGGCAATGACATGGTCTAAGCCGCCGTAACCGATATCGTATGCCCAGCCGTCACCACCGACGATCCAGACGGAGTTGGAGACCAGATCCCTGGCTTCTTCCGCCAATACATGGACAGCTTCGCATTCGGATTTGGCTGCCAGTTCAGCGATCTTGGAGCAGAGTTTCTTTTCTTCGACTCTGTTACCATTGATCTTCAGGTATGCTTCCAGAACTTCTTTGAGTTCAGGTTCGACATTTTCCAGATTGTCTTCCATCGTCTTGAGCAGGATCGACTTCTTGTAGTTCTTAGCCAATGCCATACCATAGCCGTATTCGGCATTATCTTCAAACAGGGAGTTAGCCCAGGCGATACCGTTGCCGTTCTTATCCGTTACAAATGGTGTTGAAGGAGTGGAACCGCAGTAGATCGAAGAACATCCGGTCGCATTCGCTACCAGCATATCCGGACCAAACAGCTGCGATACCAGTCTGTAATAAGGAGCCTCACCACAGCCCGGGCATGAGCCAGGAACTTCGAAATAAGGCTTCAGGAACTGCGTGCCCTTCGGAGTATCGTTGACCAGTTCACTCTTGTATTCGGTCTCGTTGAACAGGTAATCTGCTAACGGAGCTTCGTTCATCAGCGAGTGGACATCGACCATCTCGAGAGCCTTGTTGCCGCCCTTGCCCGGACATTCAGCCGCACACAGACCGCAACCGACACAGTTGTCAGGCGAGACCTGGATCCTGAACTTGTAGTTCTCGGCACCCTTGCCCATAGCCTGGATCGTTTCGAATTCCATCGGTGCATTGGCAACTTCTTCTTCCGTCAAAGCAAACTGTCTGATCGTTGCATGCGGACAGACGAATGAACAGAAGCCGCACTGGATACAGTTGGCCGGATTCCATTTAGGAACGTAGGAAGCGATGTTTCTATGTTCGGCATAGGAAACATTGTTTCTCATCGTGCCATCGAGGACGCCATATTTCGTGAAAGCCGATACCGGCATATCATAGCCACTGAGCGTATCGAAGCCCTGAACGAATTCATCGAAATAGGCATCGCCTGTCTTCTCGACTTCGAACTTGGAAGGAAGATCAGCCCATTCAGGTTTAACTTCAACCTGCACCAGTCCGGCTTTACCGGCATCGATAGCCTTCCAGTTCATTTCGACGACATCGTCGCCCTTCTTGCCGTAAGACTTCTTGGCCGCAGCCTTCATCAGATCAAGAGCCTTGTCATAAGGCATGATCTGTTCATTCAAAGCGAAGAAGGCGGACTGTAAAGTCGTATTCGTCCTTCTGCCCATACCGATCTCGGTACAGATCTTGGTCGCGTTGATGATGTAGAACTTGGCGTTCTTCTTGGCCAGCTGGACTTTCATGCGGTTAGGCAGATAGTCTTCGATCTTGTCGGCATCGATGGTCGTGTTAAGTAAGAACGTACCGCCCTCTTTCAAACCTGAAAGCATATCATATTTCAGAACATATGAATCAAGCGAGCAGGAAACGAAGTCGGCATTATTGACATAATATGTACTTCTGATCGGATCCGGACCGAATCTCAGGTGGGATCTCGTGACACCGCCGGCCTTACGTGAGTCATACTGGAAGTAAGCCTGCGCATACTGATCGGTATTGTCGCCGATGATCTTGACCGAGTTCTTGTTGGCACCGACCGTACCGTCTGAGCCTAAGCCCCAGAACAGGCAGGAAGTGTAAGTGCCATCGATCTTGAAATCAGGATCGACATCCAGTGAGAGATGCGTGACATCATCGTTGATACCGATCGTGAATTCTTCTTTCATCTCGTCCTTAGCCAGTTCGTCGTAAACGGCCTTGATCTGGTTAGGAGCCGTATCCTTGGAAGCGATACCGTAACGGCCGCCGATGATCTTGATGTCGCAGTCTTTTAAGACATTTAAGACATCCAGATATAACGGCTCTCTGGTACCGATCTCTTTGGTTCTATCCAGAACGGCAACCTTCTTGACGGACTTAGGCAGAACGTTGAATAAGTACTTGGCTGAGAAAGGCCTGTAAAGGTGAACGGAAATGACACCGACCTTTTCACCCTTAGCGTTGAGAGCATCGATAACTTCTTTGATCGTCTCGACGACGGAACCCATCGCGATGATGACTCTTTCAGCATCTTCAGCACCGTAGTATGTGAACGGTTTGTAATCTCTGCCCGTATGTTCAGAGATCTTAGCCATATAATCAGCTACGATATCAGGAACCTTGGCGAAATGCTCGTTCTGAGCTTCTCTGGTCTGGAAGACGACGTCATCGTTTTCCGCACCACCTCTGGTAACGGCATTGCCAGGCGGATTCATAGCATTGTCCTTGAATCTCTTGACGGCATCCATATCGAGCAGTGACTTCAGATAGTCGTAATCCATGACTTCGACCTTCTGGATCTCATGAGAGGTCCTGAAACCGTCGAAGAAATGAAGGAACGGAACCGAGCCCTTGATCGCTGCCAGGTGAGCGACACCGCCCAGATCCATAGCTTCCTGAACGGAGTTGGAACACAGCATGCAGATACCGGTCTGTCTGGCCGCATAGATATCTTCGTGGTCACCGAAGATGGACAATGCGGAGGTGGCTAAAGCTCTGGCTGCAACATGTACGACGCCCGGCAATAATTCGCCGGCCCATTTGTACATATTCGGGATCATGAGCAGTAAGCCCTGCGAAGCAGTAAATGTGGTCGCTAATGCGCCAGCCTGCAAAGTACCATGGACAGCACCTGCAGCGCCTGCTTCTGATTGCATTTCCGCAACCTTGACGATGTTGCCAAAAACATTCTGTCTTTTGGCGGTAGCCCATGAATCCACTACTTCAGCCATCGTTGAAGACGGAGTAATAGGATAAATGGCGGCTACATCAGTAAAGGCATACGCGCAATGAGCGGCAGCAGTATTGCCATCCATTGATTGGAAAGTCTTTCCCATAATTAAAAATTCTCCTCCTATGCAATATAAATTATATCTCAAAGGAGGATACTTTTGTATATCGTTTTCCGTCCCGAATGTAAAATCGGGTACTGAATCAATAACTGTTCATTCAACCCTGATCGCCATGGCACAGGCGTAGCCCGTCGATAGAGCGATCTGCAGGTTGAAGCCACCCGTCAAAGCATCGACATCCAATACTTCGCCAATGAAATAAAGGTCCTTAATCAGTTTCGACTCCATGGTTTTAGGATCGATCTGGCTCACATCGACACCGCCGCTGGTCACGATTCCTTTACTTATATCTTCAAGATCCAGATACGTCAATTTAAAATTCTTCAATTCATGAACGATCTTCAATCTGTTATCCCTGCTTAAAGAATTCAGGATCATATCAGGATCTATTCCGCTGTTTATTATAAAGAAATCAATAAACTCGCCAGGCAAAAGAGCTTTAAGCAGATACCTTACATCCTTATTAGGATTCTTGGCAATATCTCGCAAGAGCCTTTCATCGAGCTTGTTTTCATCCAAGGCTGGTTTCAGATCCAAAGAAAGCTTCACCTCATCAAGACGATTAATTAAAGAGGACATGCTTAAAGCGATGGGGCCGGTGATGGCATTATTAAGAAATTCCAGATCGCCGAAGATGCTTTTCTTAAAGTTTCCGCTCTCAGCTTTCAACTCCACGTTTTTCAAAGTCAGTTTCAGCATCTCCGGATTGATCTTCTCTTTGATCTTCAATGGACACAAGGCAGATTTAGTCTCAACTATCTGATGTCCGAAATTCTGCGCAAAACGATAACCGTCTCCGGTCGAACCGGTTGAAGGATAAGACAGTCCTCCTGTCGCGATCACCAGTTTATTGGCCTCATATTCAAAGGCATTGCCTTTAACATAAAACTTATCGTCTTTTCGATAAACTTCATCGATCTTCTTTTCAAAAAGATATTTGACACCTCTTCTCTTGCCTTCAAAGAAAAGACAGTCAATGATATCGGCCGCTTTATCGGATACCGGAAAGACTCTTTTTCCCCTTTCCGTCTTCAAAGCACAACCGTGCGAATTGAAGAATTCGATCGTATCCGACGGCTTGAAACGATTGATGGCGGAATACAAAAACTTGGGATTTCTGATCACGTTTTGAATAAATTCCTTAACATCACAATCATTGGTGATATTGCATCGGCCCTTGCCGGAAATATACATTTTTCTGCCGACTTTAGAATTGGAATCGATCAGGATGACCTCATTATTCTCATCAGCACAGTTCAACGCAAAAAACAATCCGGATGCCCCGGCACCGATGCAGATGATCTTCTTTTTTTTCTTTATTTCGCTCATCATCTTCTCCATCAAAATTATATCCGATTAAGAAAAACATATACAGCATTTACCAAAATGGTTGAACTATCCTGTTCATTATTCGTTCAAAATTAAAAGATGAAATTCATCATCTTTTAATAGTTAATAGTTTTATTACGGATTCTGTGAAACGATATAGATCTTGATCGGTGTATTGATCGGATAATCACCTTCCGGATAGGAAGAACCATAGTCCCCTACTTCGATCTTCTCAATTCGACCTATCGTCTTGGTCGAAGTTACCGCCTCAAAGGAAAGATTGGTGAATACCGATAGATAGCCCTGCATCTTGGCCTTGGTGCTTTCGTAAGTCGGGTTACTGCCAAGTTCGTATTTCTCCGGCCACATGATCCTGCCGGTCTGTTCAGGAGCCTTGCCTAAAGAGACGGTATAGTTGATCTTGTCACCTTTCTTGAACGTTCCGGTATCGTTTCTGATGATATAACCTTCAGTCACCGAATCGGAGTATTCGCTTGATTTCGTACCTAAAGATAAACCAAGATTGGAGATATAAGTTTTGAAATCAGCTTCCGAGCTGTTGGCCTTGCTGGAAACGGTGACTGAATCATCAGGTGCTTTTCCTAATGACAGGCCATAGTTGAAAGCTTCATTTTTCTCGTAAGTACCATAACCATGCGTAACAATCGAGCCTTTGGTTACCGTATCGGAGTAGGCATCGCGACTTGAAATATGGGTCGGCTTCAAGCCTAATCCTTCGGCAATTGTCTTGAATTCAGCTTCAGTCTTACCGACATACTGATTCTGCGTAACTTTTATCTCATCGGAAGAAGAGCCATCCTTCTTTCCTAACGAAAGTCCGTAGTTAAATGCTTCATTTTTCTCGTAGGTGCCATAGCCATGAGTAACGATCGAACCTTTGGCGACTGTATCCGAGTATGCGTCACGGCTGGATATATGTGTAGGCTTCAAGCCTAAGCCTTCGGCAATGGTTTTGAATTCAGCTTCCGTTTTGCCTACATACTGGTTCTGCGTAACTTTTATTTCGTCTGATTCAGAGCTTCCATCTTTCTTGCCCAAGGATAAGCCATAATTGAATTCTTCATTCTTTTCATATGTGCCATATCCATGTGTAACGATCGATCCCTTAGCTACAGTATCGGAATAGGCATCACGGGTAGATACGTGCGTCGGTTTTAAGCCTAAGCCTTCAGCGATCGTCTTGAATTCAGCTTCCGTCTTGCCGACGTACTGATTCTGCGTAACTTTGATCTCGTCCGAATCGGAACTGCCGTCTTTCTTGCCTAAAGAGAGACCATAGTTGAATGTTTCATTCTTAACATATGTGCCTGAACCATGCCAGACGATATTGCCCTTAGTAACAGTATCGGAATAGGCGTCCCTTTCGCTGTTGTGATTAGCCTTAAGACCCAGATCACTGGCGATAGTCTTGAATTCATCTTCGGTTTTACCTACATAAGTACCTGATTTGACAATGATGTCGGAATCGGATCCTTCAATACATACACCGTAGTTGATGGTCTCGCCTTTTTCATAAGTACCGGAACCATGCCAGACGATATTGCCTTTGGCGACGGAAGAAGAATAAGTATCCCTTGAAGTATTGTGATTGGGAACCAGTCCCAGTTCCTTGACCTGCGTTTCGAAACGGGCAACGGTCAGATTGAGGTATTCACCGGCTTTGACTTCGATATCGCCTTCAATCTCGCTGCTTCCTTCTTTTCCGGCGGAAACATAGACTTTGATTTCCGTATCGGGGTAGATGTTCTCACTCGGTTCGATCCCGATGATCGTACCTTTGGAGATCGTATCGGAGTATTCATCGATGTACTCGACAGACTGCAGTTTGTTTTTGGATTGCCACTTCTCGATCTCGACTCTGGTGGCGTTATAAAGCTGGGGCAGATCGACCTGTTTGATCAGACCCGAGGAGATCTTGAAAGTGATTTTGTCGGCAAGCGTACTTCCGGCATTGATGGACTGCTGAAAGACGATCCCTTTCTCGACACTCTTGGATTCCTCATAGACCATCTCGCAGGCGTATTTGGCATCGAGCTGTCCGCACCATTCAAAGACTTCCTGTTCGTTTTTGCCTAAAAGGTCAGGTACAGTCACCTCTTTATTTGAATTGATCAGTGTATAACCCAGAAATCCCGCTGCACCAAGAGTTGCGATTAGTAGGAATGAGAGCAGGATGTTTATTTTATTTGCGAAAAAAGATCTCATAATAAATCCTCCCTATTGTTCGATTTGTTCGACGCTTAAGATCATTCGATATCTGACTTTATCTGTCTTGAATGAAGTCTTGATTGCATCGCTTTCATATGACTGATACTGATGTTCGTATTCATTGGTTACTTCAGCAATGTCCTTGTATTCGCCATTGTTTATCTCGAGAATGATCTTGTAGTCTCCCTGAAGTTCACTTAGATCGGCTTTGGCGCTGTAGCAGATCTTGTCCATGTTGAAAGACGATCCGTAGAAGGACTTGTAGTCGAAGCTGCAGGCTTGCGATTTAGTTTCAACCTTGAGAGCTTTTTCGCCATTGACCAGATATAACTGATGCATATTATCTTCCAGATCATAGTTGAGATAATAGATCATCCCCAGGCCTTCAAATAAGGCATAGACCTTGTCCTCTTCCTGTTCATAGGTCACGGAATCAAGCGTCACCAGAGAAGAACGGACGGATGTCTTATTGACGGAAGCATAATCAAGTGATTTATCTGTCACATCGATCTCGATGCGATAGCCATAAAGATCATTAAGTCTAACGATATAGTAATGTTCATCATCTTCATAACACAGATAAGCCTTGTCGTCGTTGTAGGATTTAAGCAGGCTCTGGCCTTTATTTACGCCGTTATAGGCACTTTCCAGCTGCAGGATATAAGAACCGTTAGAGAGTTCATTTAAGACTACAGAAGCCTTAAAACCGGCCCATTTGTAGTCAAATCCGTCGTTGATGCTGTAACCGCCCGAATCGATGGTTTCGCATTCGATCTGTTTGGAGACTGTTTCGTTTTCCAGATCATAAACATAAAGTGAATGCGATGCCAATGACTGATCGGTCATATTCAGATTGGAAAGTAAACCTATGCCATTCAAAGAAAGTACGGCATTATCGATATTCATGTCGAAGACCAGAGTGAGCTGTTCGTGTTCAAGCTCAGGCTCCGGTTTATAGACATTGACGTTATTCAATAAAGTCACATATTTCTTGTCGATATAAGCGATCGAAGCGTTCCAGTCATATTTGATAACGCCGTCATCCGTGGAAATAGCTCCATTGACGATCGGGTTGGTCGACTGGACTTTATAGCGCTGTTGACCCTCTTGCAGTAAAACAACAGTCAGATCCTTCTGATAATGGCTGCCATAGCGGCCGGTATAAAGCACGTTGTTTCCTGTTTCTTCCCGATAGAAATTCGGATCCCAGGTGATGGAGTTGTTATAAAGAACATCGTTGTAGTTGTCGGCGACAAAACCCAAGGCATAGCTGTTGTGATCACTTAGCTTGCCATTAGAGCCATTGGCATACTTGTCGATCGAATAAGCGATCGCTGCGATCTTCAAGCCCCAGTAAGGATCGGAAGCATATTTGACATTGACGCCTGCGCCTTTATTGCCTACCGCCGAACCGAAGTAACGGGAATTGCTGTAATCAAGGAACCAGTTGAGATTCCTGCCCATCTGTTCGTTGACGCAGACCGCCACTGAAGAGAAAGTCGTGGCTGAACTTGGCGAATCATCATAGGCCGACCAGCCAAAGAGGTTGTTGCGGTTGACCGCATACCAGGAAGTGCCGTAAGCCGATTCCAGACAGGCCATCGCATATACCAGTAAGGCGTTGCAGCCATACTTGTTCTGGGCATCGATGAAGATCGAACCCTGTCCGGTCATGACGGAATTGGAATAATTCATCGACTTCAGGAAAGAGTCGAACTTATCAGCCGCGATATTGGTCTTGGTTCTAAGCGGCAGAAATTGATAGTAGTTGTAGACAGTCGCAACCTTGTTTTTAAGTTTCTGATCACTGTAGAAATTGATGCCGTCGTTGGAGTAGTATCTGACCTCTGTGCTCATCCCGGCAGCAAGATAATTGGTGCCGTTGTCGATCGTCAGGGAATAAGACAGGGCGTTTCTGTCACTTGAAGATTTGGGATAAGCCCGGTAATAGTGATAAACCAGATCGACATATTTGCCGTTGTTTTTTAGTTCGTAGTAATTCTGAGCTGGTTTGACTAAGAATGGATCTTCCGATTCATAGGTATTCTTGCCACCCAGCCAGATCGAAAGACCTTTGTTTAAAAATTTATACGGCACCAGATCGGTATATTCCAGATCCGTATAGCCTTCAAAGCCGTTCAAAACGACTCTGATATAGCCCTTGCCACCCGTTGAAATATCATAGACATCGCTGCCGCAGGTCTCGATATAAGTCATCTCATAGTGGTTAGAGACATAGGTGGACTTATAGCGGGAATTATCCTTTTGAGAAGGATCCTGGTAGAGATACATGACCGAAGAATTACGACGGCCAGGATAGGAATAAGCGACACCGCCGTTCATGGCTACGATCTTGGATGGCGAATAGGACTTCGCATAACGGACCACATAATCGTCATTGGCCTTCATCGCCTTCTTGGCTTCATCGAAACTGTCGTGGCAGGATATAGCTGTAAAGCTTCCATCATCTTCAATATAAGACACTTCGAATTTGCCATACTCACAGGCCATCGAATAGTATTCATCGGCAGCCAGCTTAAAAGCATCATTCATCGGCATGATGCTTATAAGGATCAAAACTGTGAGCAGCAAACTGAAGTATTTTTTCATAATTTATTCTAAAACCGTCGGGATCTTCACCCAGTCGTTTCCATTTGAAAACATCAGCATCAAAAAGCCTTCGTAATCCGGACTGCCATTGCCGGCAAATGTCTCAAAAAACAGCGCACCGTTATCGCCGACTGTCAGTTTTTTGCCTAAGCAGTTGCCGACTTTAACGGATTCATAAGTCTCATCCATACAGTCAATGACTTCTTCCGAAGAAGCCCTGACGAATCTGGCATCCGTGATCATCACGTTGCCCTCGACATTATTGACATGGATATTGAAAGTATAGACATTCATCGTCGCCGGGACCTGATATTCCGCCCCGTTGTGCAGCATCATCGTCGAGACCGAACAGGATGATACGGTGACGTTGGTATTGCCGACTTCGATCTCCTGTTCCGTTTCGAATTTCAGCGTCGAGATATCGTTAACGTTCTTATCCAGATCGAATTCGATCATCGATGCGTCAGCTGAATTCAATAATCTCAATGAATAGGAATCGGTCGTATAAGGAATGAAGATCTTGCAGGTATAGCTGTCTTCATTTGATACGACACTGTTTACGATACCGAGTTTGGAAACCCGATAGGATTTTTCTTCCAGGGTATTGAGATATTTGGAGACATTGTTCAGATAGATCTTTTCCGAAGTCTGCAGTTTCCCCAGATCGAAAAAGATCGGTCCCTGCCCTTCAAATTTCAGCTCAGCGATAATAAAATCAAAGCCGAGATTTTCGTTATCTCCCGTATATACTTCGTAGTCGACCAGCGAAACTTTGACGTTATCGCTGGTTTCCGTAGGAATCGGATCGTTATTTACGGGCGCGGGTTTATCTTCTTTGTTCATAAAATACGAAAAAGCCTGGTATGCCCCGAAACCAAGTAAGCCAATTCCCAGCAAGACAAGCAGAACCAAGATGATCACTCTGTCAGCCCGGACCTTCCGTCTTTTAGCCATTGCGTATCTCCTTCATCTGTTCCTCGGCCTCAATGAGCTCCGAGAATCTGGATATGGGGATGATGGCCGCCATCGGTTCATTGTTTTTGACGATGATCTTTACGTCATCCGGGCCAAGCGAACTGATTATCTTTGCCGCCTTGCCTTGATTCAGATGTGAGATCGGAACCAGTGAATTCAACATCACGCCGATCGCTGATTTGCTTGTCATACCTAAATTATATAAAAACGCAGTAAATACGTCAATAAATTTAACGATATATTTACTGCATTTTTATTAATATTTTTATCGATATTTTTATCTATCTTTTTGAAGATTGCAAGTAAAGCGGTAGGAATCCTCACACATCCTGTCGATATCGTAGACCGCCTTGAAATTAAGCAGTTCTTCCGCCTTCTTCGTATCGGCGTAACAGACAGCGATATCACCCGGCCTTCTGTCCATGATCTGATAAGGGATCTCTTGACCGCAGGCCTTTTCATAGGCATGCAGGACTTCCAGGACTGAATAGCCCCTGCCCGTACCGATATTGATGACTTCCGTGCCCTTGTGACTGGCGGCATACTCGATAGCCTTGACATGAGCCTTGGCCAGATCGACGACGTGGATGTAGTCGCGGACTCCCGTGCCATCAACGGTATCATAGTCGTTGCCCCAGACCCGCAGATAATCGCGCTGACCGCTGGCGACTTGGGCAATATATGGTACCAGGTTGTTGGGAATGCCGTTAGGTATCTCCCCGATCAGACCCGAATGATGAGCACCGATCGGATTGAAGTATCTGAGAAGTACCGCCGAATTGTTTTTATCGGCCAGGTTCATATCGGTGATGATCATCTCGTTCATCTTCTTGGTCGTACCATAAGGATTGGTCGTCGTACCCAGGCCATACTCTTCCTTAAACGGAACTTCGAAGTCGTCGCCATAGACGGTCGCAGAAGACGAGAAGACGAGATTTCTTACTTCGTACTTCTTCATCAGCTGGTAGAGATTGATCGATCCGGCGATATTGTTTTCATAGTAGGTCAAAGGTATCGCTACCGATTCCCCTACCGCCTTGTAGCCGGCAAAATGGATCACGGCTTCAAAATCGTTTTCTTCAAAGACTTTTTCCAGTCCTTCCTTATCCAGGATATCAACTTCATAGAAAGAAGGTCTTACGCCGCAAATGGCTTCGATCTTATCCAAAACATCGATCGACGAATTGTAGAGATTATCCACGATAACGACTTCGTGGCCCGCCTGAATAAGTTCGACACAGGTATGGGAACCGATATAGCCGGTCCCGCCGGTAACCAGGATCTTCATTTGTTTATCCTCCTATCAGTCTGGATATATCGTTATACATGACCAGCATGAATAACAGTATCAGCACCGCCATCGATGCCAGCATCACGGCATTCTGGGCTTTCTCATTCAAAGGCTTTCTGATGATCGCTTCGATCATCAGCAGCAATACCCTTCCTCCATCAAAGATCGGCAAAGGCAAGGCATTGATCAGTCCTACGTTGATCGAGATCATCGCCATCAGCTGCAGATAGTAGTCAAAACCAAGTTCCACCGTCTCCGAAACGGTCGTATAGATGCCGATCGGACCTGACAAGGAATCCAGATTCTTGCCTTTAAACAGGCTCATGAGCGATGAGAAGGTCAGTTTCAAGACGAACATTGAATATTCAAAACCGTATTTCCAGCAGTTTAAAATATTCACTTTCACCGTCTCGATCGCCTGATTGGAGAAACCGATACCGATCATGTAACGGCTTGAGTCGTCCACATACTCGGGATAGACGTCATAAGTGATATCCTCATTCCCTCTTGACACCGAGATGATCCAGGGACCGTTACCGTCATAGGCTTCCAAGAAGTTCAGCATCTCCAGATAAGTATCAGGATTGATGTATAGGCCATTGTCGAATTCGACTTTACTGATGATGTCTCCGGCTTGTAAGCCCGCCTTTTCAGCCGGGGAAGCTTCTTGTACATAATTGATCACCGGTTTGGTGCTTTCAACATAGTAACCGCTATGAAGTATCAGCAAGGAATAGATCGTGATCGCCAGGATGAAGTTCATCATGATGCCACCAAGCATGATGATGATGCGTTTCCATTTGGCGATGCCCGGCAAAGTCCTTTCCGGTGGCAGTCCTTCAATATCGACCTTGGTCTCCAGATCGTTGTCCGTATCTCCGGCCATAGCCACGAAACCACCTAAGGGAATAGCTCTTAAACAGTATTCGGTCTCCTTGCCCTGATGGGAAAGGATCTTAGGTCCGAAGCCGAAAGAAAACTCCTTGCAATAGACGCCGAAAGCTTTGGCCGCCAGCAGGTGTCCAAGCTCATGCAGCGTTACGATCACGCCCAATAAAACAATGTAAAACAGAATATTTCTAATAAATGTCATCTTTTCAATTATAGCACCATCAAAAGAAAACTCCTATTATCAGGAGTTTGCCCAGAGCTTATCGACATATTCCTTGGCCCAGCGGTGCGATTCGATGATCTGATCAGCCGTCGGTTCCTTGATGAAATGTGCCGCTTTTAAAGTCTTGAAGATATAGGATTCGATATCGATGAATCTGATCCTTTCTTTCATGAACAGAGCTACTGCTTCATCATTGGCTCCGATCAGTACGGCTCCGAAGTTGCCTTCAAAGGAACCGACCTGCTTGGCCAGTTTGACCAAAGGATAGCGGGAATAGTCCATCTTCATGAAATTGAGTGAATTGATCTTGTCGAAATCGAGGTAATTGGAGATCCTGTCCCATTTGTGATTAGGGTACAGCAAGGCGTATTTGATCATCAGACGCATATCCGGATTGCCCAGCTGGGCAATGATCGAACCGTCCTCGTATTCGACCATCGAATGCACAGTGGCTTCCTTATGCAGGATGACATCGATCTTGTCGTAAGGCAGATCGAAGAGATAATGAGCTTCAATGACCTCAAAACCCTTGTTCATCATGGAAGCTGAATCGATGGTGATCTTGGCCCCCATGTTCCAGACCGGATGATTTAAAGCCTGGGATAAAGAGGCATCCAAAAGCTGGTTGCGGTCGAGATTTCGGAATGCTCCACCTGAAGCCGTGATGATCAGTCGGCGGATATCCCCTTTCTGATGACCCTGCATGCATTGCCAGATGGCTACATGTTCCGAATCGATCGGATAGAGTTTGACATCGTATTGCGCTAAAGCTTCATTGATGATCTTGCCGCCGGCCACCAACGTTTCCTTATTAGCCAATGCGATATCCTTATGGTTTTTGATCGCTTCCAAAGTCGGCTTGAAACCGACGAAGCCGACCAAAGCGTTTACCAGCATGTCGTAGTCTTGAAGTCTGGCCATCTCCTGCAAGCCTTTGTCGCCATAGAAAAAGCGGGTCTTGGGATAGCGGTCGGCCAAGGAAGGATCTTCATCGATCGTGTAGGCATATCTGATCGTAAACTCGTCTAAAAGTTTGAGCAGATAGTCGATATTATGACCGACTGAAACACCCACGAGATCAAGTTCGTCGCGGTGCTCCTTTATAACGTCTATTGTCTGCGTTCCGATCGAGCCGGAAGCGCCCATCAGTATAAGTCTTTTCATCCGAATAAGATCATCAGTGCTCCGAAGAGTATTATACTAAAAATATTTGAATCAAGTCTATCCAGGATACCGCCATGGCCCGGGATCAGATTGGAAAAATCCTTGGCTCCGTAGTGCCTCTTGATCAAAGAGAAGACCAGATCGCCGATCTGCGAAACGACTGGCAGGATCAGCGAAGAAGCGATAAAGATCATGGCCGGATAGCCGAAGAATTTGAAGATACAAGCCCAGATAAAAGAGATCAGTCCACCGAAGAACCAGCCGCCGATGAAACCTTCGATCGTCTTTTTGGGTGAGACCCGTTCATTGAGCTTATGCTTGCCAAACTTCATGCCCGTAAACAAGGCAAACGTGTCCGTCAGCATCACCGCGATCAGAATATAGCCGAACATCCACTTGTTCAAAGCCTGGACGTAGGACATGAAATATAGCGCATTGCCTAACATCATCGACATCAGAAAGACGCTGCAGGCATCATCAAAGGTCTCTCTTTCATCAAAGACTGCGATCGAAAGCAAGAAGATGATCTCCACTAACATCACCGCTTCCCGATAATCGTGGAATAAATAAGTGATAAGAACGCTGATCGTCATGATGGCATACAGCGGGATATTGAATTCACTCTTGCGGATGGAGATGAATTCGTATGATCCCCAGACTGCCGTAAAAACCAGGATCGCCTTTAAAATGATCCCGCCGAAATAGGCCGCCAGCACCGTAACTAAAGCGATGATCGCACCGCTAATCACTCTTTGTTTCATCACGTCCTCCGAAATTGCGTTTTCTGCTTTGATATTCCGCGATGCAGCGATCAAGGACCTCGTTGTCGAAATCCGGCCATAAGGTATCGACCACGACAAATTCCGAATAAGCCAGCTGATAAAGCAGGAAATTGGACAAACGAAGCTGCGAACCCGTCCTGATCAGAAGATCGACTTCCGGCAGATCCCTGGTATAAAGATACGAGGCAAAACTTTCTTCATCAAGATCGCTTACTTTGCCTTCCTTGAAGTCCAAAGCATACTGTTTGGCGGCTCTGACGATCTCGTCTCTGGCTCCGTAATTAAAAGCGAAGTTGAGGATCAGGCCGGTATTGTTTCTGGTGGTCTCGATGGCTTCATCGATCACTTTCATCGTTTCCGCGGGGACTTTTTCCCGATCGCCGATGATCATGATCCGCACGTTGTTGTCCATCAGTTCCTTGATATAAGACGCAAAAAAGATCTTCGGAAGCGACATGATATAGCTCACCTCTTCAAAAGATCTTTTCCAGTTCTCAGTCGAAAACGCGTAAACAGTCAGGCACTTGATGCCCAGCTTGTTGGCGTAGATCGTAATATTGCGTAAGACCTCGACACCTTTGTAATGTCCGGCCGTACGCGGCAGCTTGTTTTGTTTAGCCCAGCGGCCGTTGCCGTCCATGATGATCGCCAGGTGTTCAAGATTGTTCATTAAATGGTCATTATTTCTTTTTGTTTAGCTTTGGCAAGTTCATCGATCTTGGCCGTATACTTGTCGGTAGCCTTCTGAATGTCTTCGAGATAGGATTTTGAAAGATCTTCCGGAATGGACTTGTCTTTCTTGATATCATCGTTGACTTCTCTTCTGGCGTTGCGGACATGGACCTTGGCTTCTTCCGCCATCTTATCGACATCCTTGCAATAACCTTTTCTGGTCTCTTCCGTCAAAGCGGGAACGCTGACTCTGAGCACATCGCCGTTGTTCTGGACCGGCAGACCCAGATCGGAAGCGTTGATCGCTCTTTCGACATCCTTGACCGAATTGCGGTCAAAGGGTTTGATGACCAGAGTCTTGCCTTCCTGAATGGAAATGGAAGCGATCTGATTCAGGGGCGTCGGTGAGCCATAATAGTCTACATCGATGCCGTCCAGCATCGTCGGATTGGCTCTGCCCGTTCTTACTTTCTGCAAAGAACCTTCAAACGCCTTGATGGCCCCATCCATCTTTTCTTCTGCAATCTCTAAAAACAAATTATCCATAAAGCCTCCTTTAGAACCTGATTATCGTTCCTACAGCCTCGCCTTTGACCGCCTTGACGATATTGCCTTCTTCGGACATATTGAAGACGAAACCTTCGATTTTCGCATCGCGGCAGATCTCAGCGGCCGATGCATCTATAACTTTCAAATCTTTATTTAGTATATCATCAAATGTCATCTCATCGAAACGCTTTGCATTGGGGTTGGTGTCGGGATCATCGTCATAGACGCCATCAACTCCCGATTTGGCCATCAGGATGACATCAGCGCCAATATCCTTGGCTCTTTGTGCCGAACCGGTATCGGTGGAATAATATGGCTTGCCATAGCCGCCGCCAAAGACCAGCGTATAGCCTTCATCGATCAGTCTGTTTGCCTCATCGGCATCGAAATCCATGACGTTCTGGGCCTTGATAGCACTCATAGCCATGGCCTTGACGCCGTGTTCATTCAAGACGGCTGCCACCATGACGGCATTGATGACGGTTCCAAGCATTCCGGCATAATCGGCCTGTACACGATCAAATCCCAGCTTTTCAAAGATACGGCCGCGGCAGATATTGCCTCCGCCGACTACGATACCCACTTCGACACCCATGTCTCTGATCTCTTTGACCTGATCGGCCACTTTGCCTAATTCTTCCAGAGAAAACGGGAAATCGGGAGCGGATATGGCTTCACCCGAAAGTTTCAGCATGACTCTTTTATACATATGAACTTACCTCAATTTCTATCATCTTATATTTTAACAAATTAAAGCCATAATAAAAGGCTGGGTTTTGTATCCAGCCTGTTTAGAGAAACAATGATTAAATGTTCATCTGCTTTGCGACTTCTTCCGCAAAGTTTTCTTCACGTTTTTCGATACCTTCACCGACCGTGTACCTGACAAAGCACTTGACCTCGGCGCCGTTCTCTTTAAGAACAGCAGAGACCTTCTTGGCCGTGTCCATGAAGTATTCCTGGTCGACCAGGCACATTTCTTTCAAAGACTTGGAGACTTTGCCTTCGATCGCACCGTTGATGACGTTCTCCGGTTTGCCGGCAAACTTCTCATCATTTCTGACGATCTCGGTCTGAACTTTTCTTTCATGTTCGACGACATCAGCAGGCATATCAGCCGAGCTGACATAAGTCGGAGACATGGAAGCGACCTGCATCGCCATGAAGTGAGCCAGTTCTTCATTGCCGCCCTTTAAGACGACTAAAGCCGTTTTGGCGCCACCCATGTGAGTGTAATCACCGAAGAGTTCGTCGTCTGCTTTTTCAACGACAGCGAATCTTCTTAAGACGATCTTTTCACCGATCGTAGCCGTAGCATTGATGAATTCATCATTCAAAGTTGCACCATTGACTTCAAGAGCCAAAGCAGCCTCGTTGTCAGCCGGAGCAGCAGCCAGTATAGCCTTGGCAGCCGTGTCCAGCAGAGCCAAAAACTGAGCGTTCTTGGTGACGAAATCGGTCTCGGTATTTACTTCGACCATGCAGGCTTTGTTGCCGTCGATGACGATCTTGGCCAGACCTTCAGCAGCGATCCTGGAAGCCTTCTTGATGGATTTGGCAATGCCCTTTTCTCTCAGCCAGTCGATAGCCTTTTCGATATCGCCGTCGGATGCCGTTAAAGCATTCTTGCAATCGAGCATACCGGCACCGGTCTTATCTCTTAATTCTTTGACTTGAGCAGCAGTTACAGCCATTATTCAGTGACCTCCTTGACCTCTTCAACTGCCTTTTCGACAGTTTCCTTTACTTCTTCCTTGACTTCAACCTTTACTTCAGCTGTCGCTTCCGCAGGAGCTTCTTCCTTCTTGCCGATATATCTTCTTTCGGAGTTGTATCTGCGCGGATTTCTGTTGCCATAACGGTTGTTTCTTTCTTCGTTTCTGGCTTTTCTTCTCTTTTCCTGCTCTTCAGCGTGCTTTTCAACGTTGATGATGACGTCTTCCATCGTGATGTCGTCAGTGATATCGCCTTCCTGGAAAGCATCCTGGAGGATACCGCCCTTGGACTCGACGATCGCATCAGCCATCAGCGACATCAGCAGTTTGATCGATTTGATCGCATCGTCATTAGCCGGGATCGCAAAGTCAACCGTAGCCGGATCGCAGTTGGTATCAGCCAGGCCAAAGACCGGGATACCGAGCTTCTTGGCTTCGGAAACGGCGTTGTGATCTTCTTTCGGATCGACGACGACGACCGCATCAGGCAATTTCTTCATTTCTTTGATACCGCCTAAGAAGTTTTCCAGACGTACTGCTTCCTTGTGGATCAGGACCTGTTCCTTCTTGGGGTAGACAGAGATCGTACTGTCAGCTTCCATCTGTTCGATCTCAATCAGACGCTTGATCCTCTTCTGGATCGTACGGAAGTTGGTAAGCGTACCACCCAGCCATCTCTGGTTGATGTAGAAGCTGCCGGAACGGGTAGCTTCATCGAGGATGATCTGCTGAGCCTGTTTCTTCGTACCGACGAATAAGACCTTGCCGCCTTCTTCCGCGATGGATTTCATCTTGTTGTAAGCGACATCAAGGGCTTCCTGCGTCTTGTTCAGGTCGATGATGTAGATGCCGTTCTTAGCTGTGTAAATGAACGGTTTGCACTTCGGGTCCCATCTTCTGGTCTGATGTCCGAAATGAACACCGTTTTCCAGAAGCTTTCTCATTGAAACTAATTGCATTTAAAAATTTCCTCTCTTTCCGTTACGCCTCCACTATTTCGGGCATCACTAACTTTTTACAAGCACGGAGTGATGAATCCATAGTGTGTGTATGCATAAATGCTTAATAATTCTAACATAGCCAAAACTAAAAAGAAAGGCTGAATTTAAGCCTTTCCCTCATTTTTTTCCATTTTTTTCGCAATCGCCTTTAAAGCTGCTTCCTCATCGGAAATATAAGGCACCCGACCCTCCTTACATAAGAAGAAGCGGTCGCTGCCCTTGCCTAGAAGCAGTATCGTATCCCCGCTTTGGGCCAGCGATATTGCCTTATCGATCGCTTCGATACGATCGAGGATGATCTCAGGGTCAAGTCTTTTGAAATAGGACTTGAGATTGATGAGGATCTCCATCATGTCTTCGGTCGAAGGATCATCATAGGATAGAATGACCTCATCGGCTCTTTCATCGGCGATCGCTGCCGTTCCCGGACGGCGCTTGTGATCCCTGTCCCCTGCCGCGCCAAAAACTGCAATGATCTTTTTGCCTTTTTGCGTGATCGATTCCGCAAAATCGAAAACTTTCGCAAAAGAATTGGGTGTAAACGCAAAATCCACGACCACGTTGAAATCCTGACCGGCCTTGATCATCTGTAGACGTCCCGGGGTCATTTCAACTTTGGTCAGATAAGGAAGTATACTGTCAATGCTGTAGCCGTTTTCATTCAAAACGGCAATGACCGCCAGCAGATTGTAGACATTGAATCTGGCTAAGGCATCGGTGACGATATGATAAGTCTTTTCATCATATACCAGATCGAATTCGCTGTGATCGTTAAACAGTTTAAGATCTTTAGCCTGATAATCGGCTTTGTTGTCGATGCCATAGGTGATCTTACGGGCTTTGCAGATATCCATCAGCCTTTGGCCATACTCATCGTCGATATTGATGATAGCCTTTCCATCGTCTTTCAGCATTTCAAAAAGCAAGCATTTGGCCTTGAAATAGCTTTCCATATCGCCATGGACATCGAAGTGATCGCCGGATAGGTTGTTGAAGACGGCGGTCGAAAACGAGACCTGTTCCAGCCTTCTGGTCGCCAGACCTTCCGAAGAAGCTTCCAGCACCAGCGTCTTGCAGCCCTCATCCAGCATCTCTTTTCCAATTCTTAATAGTTCATCAGGTTTAGGCGTCGTCAGCCACATCTTGGAATCCTTGACTTCTTGACCATAGTAGTAGCCCATCGTACCGATATAGCCGCATTTTTCAAAATGAGCGATGATCGATCTGATGATCCAGGCGATCGTGGTCTTGCCATTGGTGCCGGTGATACCGATGACGTTCATTTTTCCAAGAGGATCGCCATAAAAAGCCTTACAGAAAGAGATATAGGCTTTAGTGGCGTCTTCAACTTTTATGTAACAGACTTCGTCATCACTTTTATTAATCTCATCGGTATAGACGATGCATCTGGCACCGTTATTTATAGCCATATCGATGAAATTATGACCGTCGTTGATCTTGCCTTTCATCGCAAAAAAGATCGAAGCCGGACAAGGCTTTCTAGAATCGAACATGATGTTTTCAATGTCAGTATCGAAATCTGTAGCAAAAACTTCGCTGATCTTCAATTTTCTTTCCTCCAAAGATTCTTCCTAATCGGAAATATGCAGCCCTAACTCGGACTGCATATCGAACGTCTTTTCGAAAAATAATCTTCGTCCATGATCAGATAGGATATCTTGATCGTATTCTGTACCGAAGTATTGGTCCGGCTGATATAGCCACTGTCCACCTGATCGTTTGGATCATTGGGATTGAACTTCTCGGTTGAGGCATCATACCAGCCTCGGGCATTGATCCAGTTGCCATCGGCCATGATGATTGTCTTTTCCCCGTCGTAGATATCGGAACCCATATAAAGACGGGGATCGTAATTCAGATCAAAGAGATTGGCGATCGTCGGCACATGGTCTAGTGTCGAACAGTAGTTGTAGTTGACGTCTTTGCCGGCGGCTTTGTTATAGATAATGAATGGCGAACGGTAGATCCCGTTTTCACCCGAACGTTTGGGATCAAGCCACCTGGTGAGTTCCATCAGCTTGTCGTAATCCATCCAGTACGGACGATGGTCGGGATAGATGCAAAGCACCGTCGTATCCGCCAGACCCTTTTCATCCAGATAGTCGAGCAGGTTCTTGAGACCGTTGTCGAAATCCATGCACTTGGACATGTAGCGCTTGAACTGGATATCCCAATCCGGATGAACTTCGTTTATCTCATCGAGATAGTAGTCGCCCCAGTATGATGATTCATCGTACGGGAAGTGCATGACGGAAGTGATGATATCACAGAAGAAAGGACCATTGGTCTCATCGATGTGTTTGATCGCCTGATCTATCAGCATCGCGTCGGATTGCCAGCCGTTGGTATGCTGGATCGACTTGTCTTGCCAGATGTCGTCGATATCGTAGTAGGCATCAAAACCCAAGGCCGGAAGAATGGTCGTACGCTCATAGAATTCATCGCGCCAGTTGTGCAAAGAGAAAGTCGTATAGCCCGCATTCTTAAACAGATAAGGCAAAGCCTCATAGTAGGAAATGCCGGCCACATAGTTTGGCGTACAGACGTTGACATACGGGAATAAAGACAGATAAGAGACCAGTTCCGATTCGCCGGTCGCACAGGAATACAAAGGTGTATAGTGGTTGGCAAAGGTGAAACCCTCCGAGTACATCTTGTATAACGTCGGAGTCAGATCCTTGTCGATCATCAGATAATCGCCCGCTTCGACCATGAAGTAGATGAAGTTGTAGCCTTCAAAGACCCCGGTCTTTTCGTTGGGCTGGGTTACCGTCTTGGACATCAGATACTTGTCTATCGTCTGCATATTGGTGTTTTCTTCCGCCGCAGCGATATTCTTCCATTCCGTATCGTCGATCTGCCTTGTCCGCTCCGGTTCTTCAATGACCGGTTCTTCAACAGTCCCCTCTTCGATGATCTCGATAGACTCCGGAACCTTATAGACCAGAGCACTCAGATCGCGGAAGAAGAAATGTTCGATGCCATACTTATCGACGATCACCGTCTTATTGGAGAAGGTACCATAGGTCTTTAAGATCGAATTGACCCCTGAACCCAGATCCATGCAGGCGACCAGAAGCAAAAACGAAAGGATGCAGAAGATCGCCGGCAGCTGGAAAGGCCCCTTGGCGTTGAACTTCACGAAATGATGCAAAACGGCATAGATTATGATGCCCAAAAAGCACAGATAATAAGCCGGTTTGGCTGATGAGATGAAGATCAGGGCATATTGAGCGATACGCGTCGCTCCATCTGAGACGGTCCCGAAAGAATAGAAGTCGTTCATCGAATTCTTGAAGATCAGTTCGACGAAACTGTAGGCTGAGAACCAGAACATCAGGATGAAGCCCAGGATATAGTAGGCCTTATCGTTTTTGAAAGGACGGCAGATCAAAGCGATGAATAACGAAAGAAAAGCCGTAAACAGCAGGATCCTGATAAACGAAAAAAGATCGATGCCCTTGAACTGGACAAAGTGAAAAACGATCTCCAATACGAACATCGGAATAAACAGATACAGGAATCTTAAGTCGAATTTGTATTTTTTCATTTGGCGTGCGGATGGGCGGAATCGACGGCTTTTTTCAGTCGGTCATAAGTCAGATGGGTATATAACTGCGTGGTCGAGAGGTTCTCATGTCCCAGCAGTTCCTGCACCGTTCTAAGATCGGCTCCGTTGTCCAGCAGATGCGTGGCAAAGGAGTGCCTGAGCATGTGCGGATGGACGTTTATTTCCAGTCCAGCCTTTATTCTAGCATTTTCCAGCATCAGTTGAACACTTCTGGGTGAAATTTTATCTTTTCTTTGTGATACAAAAAGATATGGAAAATCTTCATCCGCATACTCATTGCGATACATTTTGATGTATAAATCAAACAGTTCATTGAGCCTTGGGTAGTATGGAACCATCCTTTCCTTATTCCCTTTGCCGATGACACTTAGGATCATATCATGCGTATCGATCTTGTCGATCAATAAATCGCAACACTCCGAAACACGAAGCCCGCAGGCATAGATCGTTTCTAAAATGCAGCGGTTTCTCACCTGCAAAGGATCCTCTAAGTCAAAGGAAGCAAATAGTCTTTCCACCTGCTCGAAAGTCAGTACATCGGGCAGATGCTTTTCGACATGGACCTTGCGAAACTGCAGGAAGGGATTGCTGTCACAAAGGTGTCTTTCGTTCAAAAAACGGTAAAAGGATCTTAAGGCCGACAGGTTTCGGGCATAGGTCGAATTGGAGATCTTGCCTCTGGAGATCTTGCCGGAACGCAAAAGATCGATATAATCGAAAACGATGCTCTTATCGACCTTAGAGAGATCATCTATCCCCTTTTCTTCCAGGAAGGCCAGAAAACGGCTGATATCCCGGTAATAGGAATCGGCCGTCGCCTTGGAACCGGTCCTTTTGTCGAGCATGTATCTGATGAAATCGTCAAGTGTCTTATACATATCGTTCATATTCACTCACGACCTTCAAGGCATGTTCACTGTAAGCCTTCTTCTTTTCGGACTTGGGACCGTTATAGTCATAGCGGAAGATGCCGAAATTGGCATTCATCGGCTGCAGCTTACAGATGCTTTCATCGGAAATGTAGTTGGCCATCGCTCCCATCATCGTATCGGGACCAAGTTCATATTTTATTCCCCCGCTTAAATACTGGGCCATATTCAATGCGGCATAGAGTCCGCTGGCGGCCGATTCGACATAGCCTTCCACCCCGGAGATCTGACCGGCGATGAAAAGATTGGGATGATGAATGAACTGGTATTTATTATTGATGATGCGTGGAGAATTGAGGTAGGTATTGCGATGCATGACCCCATATCTGACGATGTGCACGTTTCTTAAGGCCGGAATGGTCTTCAAGACCTCTTCCTGCGATCCGAAGGTCAGATGGGTTTGAAAACCTACGACATTGTACAAGGTATCGATGGCGTTGTCTTTTCTTAACTGCACCACGGCATAGGGACGTATCCCGTCATGTTCCAGGCCGACAGGCTTCATCGGCCCGAAAAGCAGGGTCTTGTAGCCCCTTCTGGCCATCTCTTCAAAAGGCATACAGCCTTCAAAGTACTTCTCGTCGTCGATATCGTGCACCGCGATCTTGCGGGCATTGATGACGGCGTTATAAAAAGTTTCAAACTCTTCTTTGCTCAAAGGACAGTTGATGTAGTCCCCTTCATTCTCCTCGTCATAGCGGGATTTGTAGTAGGCATAATTAAAATCGATCGAATCCTTTTCTACGATCGGTGAAACGGCATCATAAAAATGCAGAAATTCATTTCCACAAAGTCCTACCAAAGAATCAGCCAGATCCCCTTCGCATAAAGGACCGGCGGCCATGATCGTCGGAATGCTGTCATCAAGTTCATGGACTTCTTCATAGATGACTTTGATATTGGGATGCGAATTTATCTTTTCGGTGATGTAATCGGAAAAGCCATGGCGATCAACCGCCAAAGACTTGCCGGCCGGAATACGGTATAAATCGGCCGCTTCCATGATCAAAGAATGCAGTATGCGCATCTCCTGTTTAAGCAAACCGACCGCATTAGACAGATCATCGCTTCTTAATGAATTGGAACAGATCAGCTCCGCATAATTCTCGGTTTTGAAAGCCGGATGTTTTTTGATCGGCTTTTGTTCGTAGAGTTCTACTTCAAAACCCCTTTGCGCCAATTGAAAAGCCGCCTCACTGCCGGCCAATCCGGCGCCGATGACTTTTATTTTCATTTATTTCTTCTTTCTGCGATAGAATTTCCGGTTGTTTTCGGATTCGATCGCTTCCAGATACTTGCATTTGGGATAACCCGAACAGCCAATGAAGTAGTTGCCGTACTTCGACTTCCTCTTTAGCAAGGGTTTGCCACACTCCGGACAGGTCCGACCGATATCTTCAGGCTCTTCCTTTTTGGCCAGAGATTCATGCCACTTGCAGGTGGGATAGTTGATGCAGGACTTGAATTTGCCATAGCGGCCGTTTCGGATCACGACTTCACCACCGCATTCCGGACAGATCTCCCCGGTCTTTTCCGGACCTACCTTTTCCATCTGTTCATAGGCCGAATCGACCAAAGGCTGGAAGCGGTCGTAGAATTCCCTTAAGGATTTGATGGAGTCGAGTTTGTCTTCGGCGATCTCGTCAAGTTCCGATTCCATTTCGGCCGTGTATTTGATATTGATGACCTGTTTGAAGTATTCCCGCAGTTTCTCATCGGTCAAAAGGCCCTGTTGCGTAGGGAAGAAATACTTGGTCTTGCCCGAATCGGAGGCCTTCTTATATTCGACGTAGTTGCGCTTTTCGATCGTATCGATAATCGTCGCATAGGTGGAAGGACGTCCGACGCCCTCTTCTTCCAGAGCCTTGATCAGTCTGGCTTCGGTATAGCGGCTGGGACCTTCGGTAAAATGCTGCTCCTTGAGGATCTTCTTGGCCTTAAGGATATCGCCCTTTTCCAGTTTAGGTAAAATGACGTCTTTGGAAGAATCGTAGTCGCCATAGACTTTTAAGAAACCGTCGAATTCCAGCTTCGAACCGGAGATAGTGAACAGATAGCCGTTGTTGTCGAAATCGTAAGTCACCGATTTGAACATGGCATCCGCCATCAGAGAAGCCAGCGCCCTGTAATAGATGAAACGATACAGTTTGTACTGGTCATTGCTGAGATATTGTTTGATGGCTTCCGGTTCATTGGCTAAAGAAGTCGGGCGGATCGCCTCGTGGGCGTCTTGCGCAGAACCGTCGTTCTTGACCCTGTAGAAGCCTTTATATTCCTTGCCATACTCATTGACGATCTTGTCGTAGGCCGCGGCTACAAATTCGTTGGAAAGTCTGGTCGAATCGGTACGCATATAGGTGATCAGACCCTGAGCGCCGTTTGACAGTTCAACACCTTCATATAAGGACTGAGCGACCATCATCGTCTTGCGCGAAGTGAAACCCAGTTTGGTGGAAGCTTCCTGCTGCAGCGTAGAGGTTATAAAAGGCAGATAAGCCGCTCTTTTCTTGTTTTTCTCTGTGATATCAGCCAGAACGAAATCTTCGCCCAGTGCCTTTAAAATGGCGTCTGCTTCTTCTTCATTTCTGATCTCGATCTTCTTGCCCTGATACTTGCTTAGTTCAACGATAAGTTTCTTGCCCAGATCGGCGTTTATCTTCCAGTATTCTTCCGGAACGAAAGCTTCGATCTCCTTCTCGCGGTCACATATCATCCTTAAAGCGATCGACTGCACGCGTCCGGCCGACTTGGAACCGATCTTTTTCTGTAAGAGCTTGGACAGCTTAAAACCGATGATCCGATCAAGGATCCTTCTGGTCTCCTGCGACCTGACTAAAGCCATATCGATGGTCCTAGGTTCTTCAAGGGCCTTCAAAACGGCATTCTTGGTGATCTCGTTGAAAACGATGCGGTTGTTCTGGTCCATATCAAGGCCAAGTTCTCTGGCCAGATGCCAGGATATCGCTTCGCCTTCCCTATCCGGGTCGGTGGCCAGATAGACCTGATCGGCATTCTTGACCAGTTTCTTGAGTTCGGAAACGACGCTCTTCTTGTCCGGCGAGATCTCATAGGTCGGCTTGAAATCGTTCTCGACATCGACGCCGAGACCTTCCTTGCCCTTGGTCGCCAGATCACATATATGTCCCTTGGAAGAAGTGACTTTAAAATCCTTCCCCAGATATTTTTCGATCGTCTTGGACTTAGACGGAGATTCGACAATTACCAGATTTTTCATAGTGACCTCTTTTTACAATTTCTTATATTTACACAAATGTTTTCAAAATGCAATTTCTTCGTACAGGATGGGTTGGGCTCCTTCATAGATCAGCTGATTGTTCTGCATTCCTTCTTTCATGAAGATATCATATGGAAGCACCTTTATCTCCTTGCCCAGTTCCAGGGCTTCGTTGACTGTGGTCATCGTTCCCGAACGGGCCTTGCTTTGCATGATATAGACCCTTTCACTCAATGCCGCGATGAGTCGGTTGCGGAAAGGAAAGTGATAGCCATAGGGCTTGCTTAAGCCGGGATACTCGGATATAACCAGTCCCCTTTTCGCCACCTCAAGGATGAGTTCTTTGTTGCATGAAGGATAGATATAATCGATGCCACATCCTAAGATCCCGATCGTCTTTAAGGCGTTGCGATGTCCGCAGGCATCGATGCCCTTGGCCAAGCCTGAAACCAGGACTTTATCCTTGTTCTTCTTAGCCAGATTTTCAGTCGCCATTAACGCATATTGACAAGGTTCCCTGGATCCGACGATCGCATAGGCTTCTTCTTTTAACAGATCAATATTCCCTTTGTAATACAAAACAAAAGGCGGACGCTTGAGATCGAAAAGAACTTTGGGATAATCCTTGTCCAGCATCGTCAAAGCATTATCGATCTTTACGGGTCTAATTTTCTCATCGTTTTTGATCGCCTTAGCGATCTTATCGTATTCGCCGCCATAATAAAAAGAATAGGCTATCAGTTTCTCTCTGTCCATCTACTACATTATTGGCAGGAAAATACAGAATTCCTAATCTTTTTTAAAACAGTTTCAGTTGTCTGTCCCGACAGGGCTTGAACGACATCCTATATAACTCGTTGATCCCGTATTCATCCATCAGTTCCAGATGGCGCTTGGTGCCATAGCCCTTGTGATTGCGGTATTCATATTGGGGATAGAGGATATCGTAGCCCATCATGATGTGATCTCTAAGCACCTTGGCCAGAATACTGGCCCCGGCGATCGAGATCGACTTGGCATCGCCCTTGATGATGCTGACCGTATCGAAACGATCCAAAGGCATCGCATCGGTGATGGTCAGTGAATGGATCTTGCTGGACTGGGAGAGTTCATCCATCGCCTTTTTGGTCGCATGATAGATATCATATTTATCGATATCGGCCGGTGAAACGATCCGAAACTCATAATGATGGGCATCTTTGATGATCTGTTTGAAAAGCTTCTCCCTTTTCTTTTCACTCAGCTTCTTGGAATCATCGATCTCATCATTCCGGTAATTGATCGGAAAGATACAGCAGGCCACGACCAAAGGTCCGCACAAAGGACCCCTTCCGGCTTCATCGATCCCCATCACGTATTCGTCTTTCGCCCAGCAAAGCTGTTCGTATTTATTCTCCAGCATCCTGCCAGGTAACCTTTCCTATTCTGCTGCTTCGGATATCTTTTAAGATCTGATCAACAGCCTTGCTGATCGAAACCTTGTCATCGCTATCCAGCCACAGCTTGGCTTTGGCGATATTCTCTAAAAGATCGTCTTCATCTTCATCGACGCCATAGCGCTTGTTTATCAGACCAGGATACATCCTTTTCAGACGTTCAAGACCGAAGCAGACAAGGTCTTCCTTATCCAGGATATCGTCGTTGATCGAACCGACCAAAGCCAATAGACGGGCGTCATCCTGATCCTCGATCTTAGGCCATAAAACTCCGGGCGTATCCAGCAGTTCCACATCCTCATTGATTCTGATCCATTGCAAAGACTTGGTCACACCGGGCCGGTTTTCCGCCTTGGCGGCTTTCTTTTTGACGATATTGTTGATGAAAGTCGACTTACCGACATTGGGAATGCCGACGACCATGGCTCTAAGCACCTTCTTGCGGATACCTCTGGCTTTGGCCTTCTCCAGTTTGTCTTTCAGGATACTCTTGACCTCATTGACGACGATCTTGGTCAGATTGCCGTTGGCCGAATCAAGGATGAGGCAGTGTTCAAATTTCTTTTTCCAGGCCAGACTTTTTTCATCATCGGCCAGATCGGCTTTGTTTAAGATAATGAGGACCGGTTTGTTTCTGGAAAGTTCCTGCAACATCGGATTGGCTGAAGCTTCAGGAATTCGCGCATCGCGCAGTTCGATGACGATATCGACCAGTTTGAGCTGTTCTTCCATCTGCCTTCTGGCCTTGGCCATATGACCGGGATACCAGTTGATCTTATTGATGTTTTCGCTCATCTAAAAGACCTCCAGTTCCAGGCCGGTACCGACTTCTTTTATTTCCAGCTGCCTGGCCAAGGCGATCTTGGCTTTGAGCGAGACGCAATGGCAGGGATATAATTCTTTGATCATATTCTCTTTAAAGTATGCGATGGTCCCCTGCAGTCTTTCATCATCTTCAAACAGATGAAAGCCGCCGATCACCCCATAAATTCTGTCTTCATCACAGACTTTCTTGGCCTGCTCAATGATATTGCAGATACCGGCATGGGAACAGCCCGTGATGATGAAAAGACCCTTTTCACTTCTATAGGCCAAAGCCGAATCATCATACAGATAATCGTCTTTCAATAGATCACCATAGATCCGCTTGCCAATGGGATAGCGTCTTTCAAAAGGAAGACTCTCCTCTATCTGCCCCAGATAATAAAGCTTATCGGTTATCTTTATAGGATCCCTGGAAAGTTTCAAGGCAAAATCCTTATCCACATCCGCCAAAGACAAAGGTGAACCGATTTGAAGGCCCGTATCGTCTTCTTTATAGAAGAAAGCATCGGGATGAGCCAGAAGCTTTGTTCCACTTAAAAGCTGCTTTAAATGGACCAGACCGCCGCTGTGATCGTTGTGGCCATGAGACAGTACGATCAGATCAACAGCGGAAAGATCGATGCCCATTTTAACGGCATTCTTCATAAAAGCATCCGAATAGCCGGTATCGAAAAGGATCTTCTGATCCCCGTCTTCCAGATAAAAACTCAGGGCCGGTTCGCCCAGATAGTACATGTCGATATAGGTATTGTTTTCGACCAAAACCTTTAGTTTCATGACTTATTTATGGAAACCGAAAGAAGCGAAAGGATAGATCACCAGCAGATGTGTCGAAACAAGCTTGTCTTTCGTAAATGGACCGTAATATCGCGAATCGCGGGAAACGTTGCGGTTGTCACCCAGACAGTAGTATTCGTCATTCGCCAGTTCGATCTTGAGATCCTGGGTCGTGACGTTTCCTAAAAAATCTTCCGCCACATAGACACCGTCGACGTAGAGCTTATTGTCTTTGTATTCTATCGTCTCCCCCGGCAATCCGATAACTCTTTTGACCAGCAGTTTTTCATCACTGCTGGACTCTTCTTTAATCACGACCGTATCGAAACGGGAAATGCCAAGCATTTTGGTGATGATAAAAGAATAGCCGTAATTGCCTTCCGTATAGGTGGGGTTCATGCTGGAACCGTTGACTACGCAGGGAATAAAAACGAAGTTGATCAAAACGGCCACCAGGATCAGGACCTTGATCGCAAACCATAGCAGTTCTTTGATAAAACCTTTTTTCATCATTCTTATTATACTCAATAAAAAAGCCGTTTATGACAACGGCTTTAGGGAAATTATCTGACTTCCTTGATCTTGGCTGATTTGCCGGAACGGTTTCTCAAATAGAACAGTTTCGCTCTTCTGACTTTACCGACACGCACGACTGTGATCTTCTCAATGATCGGTGAATGGACCGGGAAAGTCCTTTCCACGCCGATACCGGAAGAGATCTTTCTGACTGTGAAAGTCTGGCCGATACCGGAACCCTGGATCTTGGTCACGACGCCTTCATAAGCCTGGATACGGGATTTGTCGCCTTCCTTGATCTTGACATCGACTCGAACAGTCTGTCCGGGAGCAAGAGAAGGAAGATCCGACTTCATCTGGTCTTTAGTAATTTCATTAACTAAACCTAAATTCATCTTTTTTCTCCTTTTACAAAATATAGACATCTGTTCATAATCTGAAAAGAAAAGCGGAACAGCGCTTAATTACTTTATCACAAAAGCAAGGCTAACGCAAACACTTTTTTACAGTTCGCTGACGATCTCCGCCAGAAGCTGTCTTTCTTCCTTGTTTAGTTCTCTTTTTTCCAGAAGATCGGGACGATTCAGCATCGTCTCCTTTAAAGCCATCTTGAGATTGTATCTTCTGATCTCCTTATGGTTGCCGTTTTGCAAGACCTCAGGGACCCTGTCTCCGTTATATTCGACGGGTCTGGTATATTGAGGATATTCCAGCAGGCCGTCGGTATAGGATTCTTCGATCAAAGACTCGCTGGAAATACCTTCTTCAAGAAGTCTTAAAATGCCATCGATCATGACCATTGAAGGAAGCTCTCCACCGGTCAATATATAATCGCCGATCGAGACCTTCTCATCGACATAGCGTTCAATGCGGCAGTCGATGCCTTCATAGTGTCCGCAGATGATGACGAATTCATCGAGCTTGGATAGCCTGATCAGATCTTCCTGTTTCAAAGGCTTGGCTTTAGGTGAAGTCAAAACGGCATAGGTGTAGTCATTGGAAATGTTGTCTAACAGAGCCCGATGGACGACATCCACCTTCATCAACATCCCCGCTCCTCCGCCATAAGGTGTATCATCCACATGGTGGTGCTTGTCTAAGGAGTAGTCGCGGATATTGACGAGCTTTATTTCAGCCAAACCCTTGTCAATGATCCTTTTGATGATGGAAGAATTCAGAAAACCTTCATACATCTCCGGAAACAGCGTCAGAACCGTTATCTTCATAAAAGACCTTCCATCCTGACGATATCGATCCTTTTGGTCTCCAGATCGACATTTTCCACAAAGACCGGCAAAAACGGGACCAGATATTCCTTGTGGTCGCTGTCTTTTAAAATACGCAGATTGTTGGCGGCCAGGCCTTCTTCGACTCTTAATACTTTGCCTACTTCTTCATTTTCCACATAGACCTTGAGATCAATCAGATCAGAAAAGTAGTATTCACCTTTTTTAAGCGGCTTGATATCGTCTTTCGATTTGTATATCAGCATGTTCTTGTATTTCTCGACCAGATTGATATCCTCATGATCCTTGAAGCAGACCAGCAGAAAACCCTTGTGTTCCCTGTATCTGAGCACCGTAAAAGGCCGGTGTTCCTCACCGATATAAACAACTGAATCCTTTTTGAATCTGTCTTTGACGAAATCCGTGTAGCTATCGACTTTCAGTTCACCCTTGATGCCAAAGGTGTTGACGATCTTTCCTATCGTTACATATTCCATACTTAAAACATTATATAGAAAAAGAGATGATAATTCACCTCTTTACAAAGCTTCGAACTTGATCGAGATCCTCTTGTTCTCGATCTTCGATGCTACCTGCAGCATTTGACGAATGGAATTAGCCATCGTACCTTTTTTGCCGATCAGCCTGGCGATGTCTTCACTCGGTGCGTAGACGTATAAGAGCAGTTCGTTATCGTTGATACTCTCCATCTGCTTCACCATGACGGCTTCGCTGTCCGAACACAAAGGCTTAACGATGTTCAGCAGAACCTTTTCTAAATCGATCATTATTTGTTTTTCTTGGCTTCCGCGAACTTCTTCATCGTACCGTTCTTAGCCAGTAAGGAACGAACGGTATCGGTAGGAACGGCACCCTTGTTCAGCCAGTTCAGGGCCTTTTCTTCGTCGATAACGACGACTGCAGGTTTCTTGACCGGATCGTAAGTTCCGATCGTTTCGATATCTCTGCCATCTCTGCGGGCTTTCGCGTCAGCAGCGACGATACGGTAGAAAGGCACTTTCTTGGCACCCATTCTCTTTAATCTAAGTTTTACCATAACAATTCTCCTTTAATATGCTTTAATATAATGACATAAATAAATAGAGGAGTCAAGTATTTTTACTTGACTCCTTAGAATAATTTCAATTCATCGTCTTTAAGCTCGAAAAAAAGCTTCTTTTTAACGATATCCCCTTTTTCATTGTGGATATATCTTAACATCTCTTTCTGGTCCATGATCACCGGGGTCCGGGAATGGATCTTCGCGAATTCGCCTTCCGAGGCTTGAGTCAGGATCAGAAGTTCATCTTCGTCGTTGAAGATGCAAGCCAGATAGATGAATTCCTCATCATCATGGACGTAGTATTTCTTTTTGTCCTGGTCCCACTCGTAGAAGCCGTTACAGATGACCGCACAGCGTTTGTTTCTCATCGCCTCATAGGAAGGACGATCCTCCAGGGACTCCACTCTGGCGTTGATCTGTAAAGACTTGTTTTTGATCCCCCACTTCTTGACCGCCAGATCGATCTTTGAACCATAAGGTATCATGCACAGGACTTCATCACTAGGAAAAACCTCGCCCTGTTTAAAGACGAGGTTCATTTTTTCGGCTCTTTCTTTTATCTGCCTGCCCTTCTTGGAAGGACTAAGCGCAAATTCATAACGTCCGCACATCTCACATCCTGAACATCGAACGCATCGAAGACATGGACTTGACCAGTTTCTTCATCTTATCGTACTGATTGCACAGCTTGTTGACATCATCGACCCTGGTACCCGAACCTTTGGCGATCCTTCTTTTGTGGGAAGAACGCATGATCGAAGGATCTTCCCTTTCCGCCGGAGTCATCGACTGGATGATGGCTTTGATCTTCTTGAGCTGATCATCCGCATCGGCATCGTTGATGGCATTGGCCATATCGGACATGCCCGGCATCATCCGCATGATCGAAGATAAAGGACCCAGCTTGCGGGACTGTTCGATGGAATTGAGCAGATCATCCATCGTGAACTTGCCCTCCATCAGCCGGTTGGCCGTCTCTTCGGCCATCTTCATATCCATCTCTTCCTGGGCTTTTTCGACAAAGGATACCACATCGCCCATGCCCAGGATCCTCTGAGCCAGACGATCGGGATGGAAGGTCTCCAGATCGCCGATCTTTTCACCGACACCGGTATACTTGATCGGCACACCCGTCACGGCTTTGACGGATAAGGCAGCGCCGCCCTTGGAATCGCCGTCGAACTTGGTCAGGATGAGACCCGTTACCTGCAAGAGGTCGTTGAAGGCGTTGGCCACATTGACGATATCCTGGCCGGTCATCGCATCGACCGTCAGCAGGATCTCTTCCGGATGGATCAGATCTTTGATGTTCTTGAGCTCATCCATCAGTTCTTCATCTATCTGCAAGCGGCCGGCCGTATCGATGATCGCGGTATCGTAACCTTTGTCTTGCGCATATCTGATGCCGTTTTCAACCTGGGCCAAAACCGGTACATCGATGCCTTCCGAATAGACTTCCACATCGATCTGTCTGCCCAGCGTCTGCAGCTGTTCAATGGCCGCCGGACGAACGATGTCCGCCGCCAAAAGGATGGGCTTACGGCCCTGTTTCTTTAACAGATTGGCCAGTTTGGCCGCCTGGGTCGTCTTACCTGTACCCTGTAAACCGACGATCATGATCTTGCTTAGACCTTCGGAAGCGAAATTAAGACTGCTGTCTTTGGCGCCTAAAAGCTCAATGATCTGATCATGGACGATCTTTACCAGCAATTGACCAGGTTCCACGGAATTTAAAACATCCTGGCCGATCGACTCCTGTCTGACTTTTTCCAAAAAGTCCTTGACCACCATGTAGTTGACATCGGATTCTAATAAGGCGATCCTTATCTCCTTCAGGGTGTCTTCCATATTGCGTTCGGACAGACGCCCCTTGCCCTGAACGTTTCTTAGTGTCTTTGTAAGTTTTTCCTGTAGTGAATCAAACATATCACTATTATATTACACATCGTTTATTAATATAAGAAAATCCCTGTAAAACAGGGATCTCTAGTTGAGGATACTGATCGAATTGCCAAACAGGCTCGCATGGTAATAGACAGTACCTTCCTTGTCGTAATTGTTGGCCTGGACCCGACCACTTACAGCTACGAACTGTCCGATCCGATAGTCCTCATCGGCCAGATTGCGGAAGACGACGACTTCGAAGATGTCGCTTTCATCCGCCTGGTCTTTGTTTGCCTTGTTTACCGCAATTTTCAGCCGGCATAGAGGGATGCCATTGCCAGTCTGGGCTCTTTCCGGTTCAAGACAGATCCTTCCGACCAGATAAAATCCGTTCATAGACCTCCTTTCCGCTTACCTGTACTATTAATCTATCACGGATCTATGCAAAAATATTCCCAAGTTTTTCCCATCTTTTGGGGCTGTTTTTCCACATTAAAATACACAAAAGAAAAAACGCATCGCTGCGTTAGTTCTCTTCATCCTCATCCTTGAGATAGACTTCCCGTGGTTTGGAACCGTTGGCGGGTCCGATGATACCGCGATCTTCCAAAGTGTCGATCAGTCTGGCTGCCCGGTTGTAACCGATGCCAAATCTTCTCTGCAGCAGTGAAGTCGAAGCCTTCTTTTGCGCTCTGACGAATTCGACGACCTCATCGTAGAGCGAATCCTGGCTGTCCGCACTGGCGGAACCCGACATCACGGTCGTGCCGTTCATGTTGGTCAGGAATTCATAGTAGGAATCCTCGTATTCCGGCTTGGCCTGCTGCTTGCAATAGGCGGTGATCTTGTTGATCTCGCGATCGGTCACATAGACCCCCTGCATTCTGATGGGAGCGGTCTCGCCTTGCGGATAGTAAAGCATATCGCCGTTGCCTAAAAGTCTTTCGGCTCCGGTCTGGTCAAGGATGGTCCTTGAGTCGATCGAAGAAGCCACGGCAAAGGAAATGCGTGACGGGATATTGGATTTGATCAGGCCGGTGATGACATCGGTCGAAGGTCTCTGGGTAGCCACGATCAGATGGATGCCCGAAGCTCTGGCCAATTGCGTGATACGCTGGATGGAAAGTTCAACATCCTTGCCGGCAATCGCCATCAGATCGGCCAATTCGTCGATGATGACGACCATAAACGGCAGCTTGTTCATCGGCTCTTCGCCGTCTTTGAGGTTGGCGTTGTATTCGTTTACGAAGTTGTTGAAACCATCAATGTTCCTGACACCTGCCGTCGCAAAAGCATCGTATCTTTCTTCCATGATGACGACAACCTTCTTTAACATATTGGAAGCCATCTGCGCATCGTCGATGATCGGCCACAACAGATGCGGGATATCCTTGTAAGGCGTGAATTCGACCTTTTTAGGGTCGACCAGGACCAGCTTGACATCTTCGGGATCCGTCCTTAACAAAAAGGAAGTGATGATGGAATTGATGCAGACCGATTTACCTGAACCGGTCGCTCCGGCGATCAGAAGATGCGGCATCCTGCTCAGGTCGCAGAAGACCGGCTTGCCCATCAGGTCCTTGCCCAAGGCAAACAATAAGGGCAGCTTGCGCTTTTCCATCGGGATGTTCTTGATCAGATCCAGCATCTTGACCGGGATCGGTTCAACGTTAGGGATCTCGATGCCGACGGCACTGCGGCCGGGAATCGGCGCTTCGATACGGATGTCTTTGGCCGCCAGTTCCATCTTGATGTTGTCGGAGATGTTCATGATCTTGTTGATCTTGACCGAAGAGTCCGGCTTGATCTCGAATTTGGTGACGGATGGTCCGATATAGGTATTGAGAAGTTCGGCTTCGATATTGAAGTTCTTCAGTATCTCGATGACTCTTTCCCCTTTTACGGCCGCTGAAGTCTTGTTGACACTGGAAGAAGAGGAAGTCGAAGCTTCCAGGAACTCATCATAGGGTTTGGGCAGTCGATAAGTCCCGCTGTTTTTCTTGCGGCGGACGACTTTGGGAGCTGTCTCTTCATGAACTTCCGTGATGATCTCGGTCTTGACTTCTTCAACAGCTTCCTTCTTTTCTTTTACCCGATCGCCATAGATCTCTTTTTCATTCAGGTTTATGAAAGTCGGTGATTTGGAAAGGATGGCCTCTCTTTGTTTACGGGCTTTTTCTTCCTCAGCCTTGCGCTTTTTCTCTTCGGCCTCCTGTTTGGCCTGATCCAAAGCCATCTGCTCCAGCAGAGCCTTTCTTTCCTTTTCGGCCTCTTCCTGTTCCGCCAATCTGGCCATCTCTTCGGCCTGACGGGCCTTGCGTTCCTCTTCCGCTTTGGCGGCAGCGATCCTTTGCTGTTCACGACGCTTCTTCAGCTCTTCCTGACGAGAAGATGAATAATCCCTGGCCCCATAGAACATCTTGCGATAGACTTCCAAGGGCACGATCAGGATGGCTGCTATAAACAAAGCCGCCACAATGATGATCAGTGTCCCATTTCGCGTCGTCAACTGGGTAAATAAGGTATAAAGGAAATTGCCTAAAAGACCACCGGTCTTGACCAAGACCTGTTTGGAGAAGACCAGAAGTCCGTTATCTTTGAGATATTTGCCCAACAGCGCAAAAGAATCGGTCTCTTCGCAAATGAAGGCGTTGAGCAGGATCACGAAGATATTGGCGACGATCAGTCCGATCGAAGTCTTTTTTTCAAGCGGATATTTCTTCTTGAAGAAGAGATAGTAGATGCCATAGCCAAAGAGAGTAAAAAGCGGCACAATGTAAAGCGAGCCCAGCAGATAAGTCAGAATATTGTTGGTAACAGTGCCTAAAGAGCCCATCTTAAAGACCGTGAAAATAAGCAGAAGCCCCACCAGTAAAGAGACGATGAGCCACACCGTCCTTTTAGTTTCTTCGATCTTTGCCAGCTGTTTCTTAGTTTTCCTTGCCACTTTCCTCACCCAGATTGATCTCGACGATGGCCGGTAAGATCATCGGTGCCTTGCCGGTCGTACGCATGACATAGCGCGAGATCAGCTCTCTTACTTCCATTCTTACCTGCATATTGTCATAAGTCCCCTCTTCCACATTCTTTTCGATCGTGGAGATCAGGATATTGCCTATTTCCGCCAGGATATGATCGGCATCTTTCAGATAGATGACGCCTCTGGACTGGATATCGGGTCCGCCGATGACTTTCTTGGTCTTGAAATCCAGGACCACACCACAGATTATAGCACCATCCGTGGAAAGTTTTTCCCGATCGCGCAGGACCATACCGGAGACGTTGCGCATATCGGAAGCATCGATGGCCTTGTCTTCCAGTTCGATCTGATCGCTGGTCGAAGACAAGCGGCTTCCTTCAAAGGTGGCGAACTGGCCGTTGTCCAGGATGATGATCTTGTCCGGCGTATAGCCCATATCGACGGCGATATCGGCATTGGAAACCAGATCGGAATATTCGCCCTTGATCGGCAGATAGTACTTCGGTCTGATCAGATATAACATCATCTTGAGATCTTCGATCGACGCATGCATCGAAAGGATCTCTTTGGCATTGAGCTTGACGATGGAAACATCGGCCTTGTATAAGTCGTTTTCCATAGTCGTCGCATCCTTTTCGGTACCCGGAACGACCGGGGAAACGATCAGAGCGATGTCCTGCTCACGCAGCTCGACAAGATCATCTTCACCGATAGCGATATTGTTCATGAGCTTGAAGACCTGGTTGCCCGATCCGGAAACGACGATGACCACATCTTTGAGATCGTTGTTGAATTCATCTCTGTTCATGATGACGCCGCGCGGGATCTTGTAGTAGCCCATATCGTCGACCATCTTGAGCAGTTTGATATGTTCGTCGCTGTAGAAGAAGACTTTCTTCTTGTACTTGCTGGCAAGTTCCAGCACTTCCATGATGCGGAAAAGATTCTGCCGATACAGCGTGATCAATATGCGGCAGTCTTTTTCTTCAAAATAATGTTCAACGTGCTCCGTAATACGGTGTTTCGGAGCCGTATAGCCGGGACGCTTGGAACCCGTCGATTCGCTCATCAGGACCAGGACATTCTTCTTGCCCAGGTCGGAGAGAGCGTTGATATCCATCGAAAAGGCCTTGTTTAAAAAGTCGTAGTCGAAGATGAACTCCGAAGTATAGACGATCAGGCCTGAATCGGTCTCAAAGGCATAGCCGACGCCATCCGCGATCGACTGCATGACCGGGAAGGTGTGGATGACTTGTGAACCGACTTTAAAAGTATCGTTTCTTTTAACGATGTGCACGTGCTTATTTTTGAGCTTATGCAGCTTGAATTCCTCTTCCAGGATCTTGGCTGTCAAAGCGGTCGCATATACTTCGATATCAATCTGGCTGAGCAGATGGCCGATAGCCGACATGACATCATCATGGCCATGAGAAATGAAGATACCCTTGACCCTGTCCTTGTGTTCGATCAGATAGGTAAAATCGGGAATGATGTATTCGATACCCAGCTGTTCGCTTTCGCTTGGATATTTTAAACCGGCTTCCAGGACAAAAATATCGCCATCTATTTCCACCAGGTACATGTTCTTGCCATCTTCGTCAAGACCGCCAAGTGCCATTAAACGTATTTTCTGCAATGATTATATCCTCCGAAATTCATTAAAAAAATTATAACATACTTATTCGATCAGATGCAGACCGCTTTGATCGAGTTCATAGACTTTATCCGCCACTTCTTCAATAAAGCGGCGGTCGTGGGAAACGGAAATGATGCAGCCCTTAAAAGCCGGCACTTAAACACTTCCTTATCAGTAAAACTTCCTAAAGTGGCTTAAAAGCTGCTTTTTTTATGTCA
>JAFRIG010000059.1 GCA_017432895.1 Erysipelotrichaceae bacterium
TGGTCAGATGAGCTTCCCTCGCAATTAAGAAAACAAAAGACAGAAGAAGAAAACGCATAGCTGCATGACAGAAACTTTAAAACTTCTATTATGGACTATGCGTTTTATTATTCACAGGTACGGATTATTGGGCGATTACTTCACTTTTCTCATACCTGACATCCTTTCTTTGGTTTTCCCAGATTTTCCCCAAGTTTTTCCCAAAAATCGTTTTTGGGAAAAGCACAGCGTTTTTGGGGGATTTTTGGGAAACTCCTAATCGCTGAAACCATTGATTTTACTGCATTTTCTCGATCCTCCTGATTTCTCCCAAGTTCTTTTTCCCGATTTTCCCTATGTGACGTAACATCCTTTCTGAACGTCCTCTCTTCACAAAACGACATTCTCTTTGGAACCTCCTATCGGTCCGTTACATGTCGTTTCATCATGGTAGAGACTTGGGTTTGTCAAGGCGTCAGGATATAAAAAAGCCTTGTAACTACAGCGTTTCTGTAGCTACAAGGCTAAATTTCGGTTCGCTTTGTCGTTTCGTTTTTTCGATTCTTACCCGTCCTGCTCAGAACCGTTTTCGTTTGGTAATTTCAGGACCAACGGGAGTGTAACGAGACAACATTTGCGACTTACTCCCACTCGATTGTGGAGACCGGTTTATCCGAAAAATCCCAGAGCACTCTGTTGATGCCCGGTACTTCCTTGATGATCCTATCTCTGATCTTATAGAGGGTCTTATAGGGGATCTCGTAGGATTTGGCGGTGACGGCATCTTTGGTGTTGATGGCTCTGATCACGGCTGCCCAACCCATATAGCGCTTGCCGTCTTTGATACCGGTAGACTTGAGATCGGGGATGACACAGAAGTACTGCCATGGTCTGTCTTTGAGTTTGTCGATCTCTTCTCTGACGATGGCATCCGCTTCTCTTAAAGCATTGAGTCTGTCTTTGGTGATGGCACCGACACATCTGACACCTAAGCCCGGTCCCGGGAACGGCTGTCTGTAGACCATATTCTTAGGTAAACCTAAGGCTTCGCCAACTATTCTGACTTCGTCCTTATAGAGGTACTTGACCGGTTCTACCAGTTCAAAGTTTAATTCCTTGGGCAAGCCGCCGACGTTGTGATGAGCTTTGACGCCCTTGGATTCCAGGATGTCGGGATAGATGGTGCCTTGTCCCAGGAACTTGATGTTTTTCTGCTTCTTGGCTTCCTTGGCAAAAACTTCGATGAAGACGCGGCCGATGATCTTTCTTTTTTCTTCCGGATCAGCGACACCTTTGAGTTCCTTCAGGAACTTGTTGGCGGCATCGACATAGATGAGGTTGGCACCCATGTTCTCTTTAAAGACTTCGATGACCTGCTCCGATTCGCCTTTTCTAAGTAAGCCGTGGTTGACATGTACGCAGACCAGTCTGTCGCCGATCGCTTTGATCAGTAAAGCGGCACAGACCGAAGAGTCGACACCACCCGACAGGGCCAGCAGGACTTTCTGGTCACCGACCTGTTCCTGTATCGCTTTGACTTGGACATCGATGAATTTCTCCGCCGCTTTCTTGGTCGTTATTCTTTTTAAACTAGTAGGTCTCTTATCCATTTACTCTTCCTCCACTGTTGTTTTTAAGTAAGACGTCATGGGCTCCGCCTTCGGCGATCGAGGTTGAAGATACCAGCGTCAGCTTGGCTTTCTTTTGGAATTCGGGGATGCTGATGGCACCGCAGTTGCACATGGTCGATTTGATCTTGTATGTCGTCAGTCTGACGTTTTCCTTTAAGCTGCCGGCGTATGGTACGTAGGAGTCGACACCTTCTTCAAAGGAAAGCTTCTGAGCTCCGCCGATATCATAACGCTGCCAGTTGCGGGCTCGGGCACTGCCTTCGCCCCAGTATTCCTTATAATATGTGCCGTTGATCATCACTTTGTTGGTAGGTGATTCATCGAATCTGGCAAAGTATCGACCTAACATCACGAAGTCGGCACCCATGGCCAGAGCCAAGGTGATGTGGTGGTCGAAGACGATGCCGCCGTCCGAACACACCGGGATGTAGACGCCGTTTTTCTTATAGTAGGCATCACGAGCCTTGCAGACATCCATTAAAGCTGAAGCCTGACCTCTGCCGATACCCTTGGTCTCTCTGGTGATACAGATACTGCCGCCACCGATACCGACTTTAATGAAATCGGCACCGGCATCAGCCAGGAAATTGAAGCCTTCCGCGTCGACGACGTTGCCGGCTCCGCATTTGACTTTGCCTTTATATTTCTTTCTGATCCAGGCCAGCGTTTCGGCTTGCCAGTCAGAGAAACCTTCCGAAGAGTCGATACACAAGACATCGGCGCCGGCCTGTATCAGAGCCGGGACTCTTTGTTCGTAGTCGCGGGAATTGATACCGGCTCCGACGATATAGCGCTTGTCTTCATCCAGCAGTTCATCGGGATGATCCTTGTGGGACTCGTAGTCTTTTCTAAAGACCAGAGCTTTCAAGGCACCTTTCTTATCGATGATCGGCAGGGTATTCAGTTTATGTTCCCAGATGACATCGTTGGCTTCGGAAAGCGAGATGCCATCTTTAGCGGTGATCAGTTTTTCCAAAGGCGTCATGAAGGTCTCGACTTTGGCATCCATCTCCATTCTTGAGATGCGATAGTCTCGCGAGGTAACCAGACCCACCAGCTTGCCTCCGGCACTGCCGTCTTCCGTGACGGCGATCGTGGAGTGGGAAGTCCTTTGTTTGAGTTCCAGGACATCTCTTAAGGTGGCGTCCGGACGGATATTGGAATCGCTCGGGACAAAGCCGGCCTTATAGGACTTGGCTTTGCGGACCATTTCGGCCTGCGATTCAATCGGCTGGGCTCCGAAGATGAAGGAGACACCGCCCTCGGCTGCCAGGGCTACCGCCAGTTCATCGCCGGATACCGACTGCATGATGGCTGAGACCATCGGAATATTCATGGTGAGAGCGGGTTTTTCGCCTTTCTTGTATTTGACTAAAGGCGTCTTCAAAGAAACGTTGTCAGGGATGCATTTCTTTGTCGTATGACCCGGAATAAGCAGGTATTCATTAAAGGTATGGGATACTTCACTCATCAGTTTGGCCATTGCTTTCTCCTTTAAATTGAACAATACTTTAGCTTGCACTAAAGTATTGTTTCTTTTTTATTATCGCTATGTTCAAGAAACCAGTTGATGAACATTTTATGAAAACTCTTATCATTTCTTGAAATATGGATATCTATTTCAATTTGCTATATCGACAACACTAGATTCATATCCGGCTAATCGCTCAGAATATAAAGTTCAACAA
>JAFRIG010000060.1 GCA_017432895.1 Erysipelotrichaceae bacterium
CTTAATGTTTTACCTGATTGGTGTTTAGCAATCAGAACCACATACATTAACTTTTCAAAGAACTACTTATATTTTGCCATGTGTAGCGGTTCATCCAAAGAAGCTAAAGACTTCTTGGTTTTCCCGCAGAAATTATATAAAAGAACAGCCTTGGCTGTTCAATACTGATCATTTACGATCTTTCAGGAATTCCTCCGCTTGCTCAAGCGAATTGGCTACGGCTCCTTTGTATTTGTGATAGGAGACGAGGTTGTTGGCCTGGGATTTATTGATCTTGGTTCCGTTGAAAAGATAGGAACCGTTCATGACCTTTACACCGGCAGCCATATATTCTTCCGCGTCGTATTCTCTTAAAAAGCCGGTCTTATTATTTTTGCCAAGCTGCTTGCTATTGTCTTTTTTGAACCACTTCATGATCTTCTCCTTTTTCTTACAAATCTATTATAGTATCGTTTGTTTATCAGTCGAGAACGATCCGCACATGTCCGGATTCGCCTTCACAAAGATAGAGGCACTTTCCGATCAGATTGATGGCGGTGAAGGAACGGCGATCGAAGAGTTCCTTTTCACCGGTATTGATATTGATCTTATATAAGGAATCGTTGTCGTTGGAATTGAGGTAGTAAAGATTATCCTCATAGACGACGAAGCCGTAAGAGGTGTCGTCGGTTATTTTTTTCTGCTCATTTTGATCATCTAAAGGCAGGCTGTAGATACCGGCGCCATTGACGCCGACAAAATAAATGACGTCATCACAGATAATGAATTTGTTGTGGACGATCGAAGAGATGACTTCGCCGTTGGTGCCGCTTCTTAAGGCACACAGATGGCCTAACTCATTGATAAAATAAATGGTCCCTTTATAGACGGTCGGTTCAGAGAATGCGCCATCATAAAGCGATGTTTCGTATTTGCCGTCGAGCGAGAGCAAAGAGAAACTCGTGGAAATGGCGCTGTCCATGGAAAACAGCAGGCAGGTGTCGGAGGCGTAGTAATGGGAGGTGGGATTTTTCTTGATCGTTTCCGTTTTTCCGGTATTCAGATCCATTCGGCACAAATAAGTACGCGAACCCGGTGTGTTGCGATAAAAGAGCTGTCCGTTGGCATAGGCCAGATTATCCGCTTCGGTATTGTATAGAATGCATTCGCCCTTCTCTCCGGCATAGAAGCCTTCCAGACTCACTTTATAGATACCCCATTGCGAATTAATGAAATCGGAATAGTAGACGATGTCGTCTTCCGTTCTTACGGCGATCGAGAAGGAGGTCATATTCATACCGACTTCCTGATCCCGCGAAGAGACGGTCATCGTAGCGGGTGCCGACATTTCCAGAACTACACTTTTGATGGCGAAAGCTAAGATGACAAACAGACACATAGCCAGACAATAGATCCAGCTTTTTTTTCCTTCTCTGTTTCGTGAAGACCGAATAGGGCAGATAAAGACCCGGAATGAAAGCCACCAGGCCCAGAGTCAGAATGAGAAGCTGGGCCGTTGAACGTAAAGTCGGGTTATCAGCGAAGATCATCAGAAAGAAGATCCCTATCACCAATAAAAGCAGAGCTCCTGCCAGCTTAAGAATCGATTGCCAGGTCAGGCTTCTTTTGCCTTTTTTATTCTTCTTCCAGTCTCCGTGGTCAGTGACATCCCGGCCTTCCAGAACGTTGTTGACCATCCATGATCGAGGTCGCCCATTCGGCACCGGCCGGAATGTTCCTCGGTGCATACCAGCAGCGGATCTTGGCTTCTTCCAGTTTGGCGCAGACGGCCTGGGCAACGAAGCTGTCTTTGTGAGAGTAACTTATAAATACATCATGAGCCATATGCGTTTACCGTGACTGACATATGATCTGCTTCATCAGTTTCCTTATTTCAATTATACGTTATAAGTACCTTTATATTTTAAAGATAAGGATATAATTTTATTGGATGAAAAGGAAAACAGGGAACAGAAGAAATAACGCCATCGACCTCTTGAGACTGTTATCCTGTATGGCGGTACTGGCCTATCATTTCGGTATCCTCAAAGGCAGCTATCTGGCCGTCTGCGCCTTTTTTGTCATAAGCGGATATCTTTCGACCCAGTCTTTCCTGAAGAAAAGCAGAACATCTTTGTCATCCTTTTATCTAAAAAGATATGCCCGTCTTTATCTGCCGTTACTGGTCTGCGTCTGCCTGATGATGGCTTTCATCAGGATCTTTGAGCAGTTCGACTGGGTCAACCTCAGACCCGAAACGACCTCGGTACTTCTTGGTTACAACAACTACTGGCAGATAAGTGTCAACAGCGATTACTTCGTCCGTAAGATGGCTTCACCATTTACCCATCTCTGGTATATCGCCATCCTGTTACAGTTCTATCTGTTCTTTCCTTTTGTCTGTATAATTTTGAAGAAAACTTCACAGAAATTAAGCAGGCTGCTTCCGGAATTTATCCTGATTCTATTAACAGCGGCCAGCTTTTATCTGTTCATATATAAGCTGCAGAATAAGGATCTCACCGGTGCCTACTACGACAGCTTGGCCAGATGTTTTTCTTTGTTTATCGGCATGACGATCGCCTTTTTCCACAAAGCTTATAGACCTCTGACTTTCAAAAACCAAAGCCTGGATAAAGTGATCTTCATCATGTACTTTTTGATCCAGTTATTCATGTTTATCTTTGTCGGATCGGATTCAAAATTCTTTGGCTGGGCGATGTTGGTTGAAAGCATCATCGCCGCAAGGCTGATCTCGTATGGATCGGTATTAAAATTTAAAAACAATCCCTATGTTCGCTATCTTTGCGATCTGAGCTATGAGATCTACCTGTTCCACTATCCGCTCATCTATATCATGGATAAGCTTAAGGTTATAGCCATCATTAAAATATCGGCTGTAATTGTATTGACTTTAGTTTTATCTTTCATGGTCCATGGAGGATTAAATGTGTTAAACAGAAAGAAGTTTCTGAATATCGTTCTTTGTATCTTGTTATGTATAAGTTCGATATATGGTTTTTATGGTTTCCTTAACTCCAAAGACAATACGCAGGAGATGGCCGATCTGCAGGAGAAGCTGGCCGAAAATCAGAAACTGATCGAAAAGAAGAATAAAGAAAATATGGAAGTCTGTAAACAAAGGCAGAAGGAGTGGTACGAGATCGTTGAGGAACTGGAGAATGAGGAAGATGTCGTAGCGGCCTTGCTGAAGCAATTGCCGGTGACGGGGATCGGTGATTCCATCCTGATCGATATCGCCGATGTGCTGTATGACTACTTCCCCAACGGCTACTTCGATGGCAAGATCTCCCGCGATCTTTATAACGGAAACCTGATCCTGGAAGAACTCAAGGAAGAAGGGAAGCTGGCCGACATCATCATTCTTTGTCTGTCCACCAACGGCGACTGGCTGCCCAGACAGAATGAAAAACTGGTTGAGATCACGAAAGGCAAGGAAGTCTTCTGGGTCGATGCGGTCAACGCGGATGAGCCTCATTTCAACGAACGGTTTGCCGAATTTGCGAAAGATCATCCCAACATTCATATCGTCGAATGGGAGAAAGCGGCCGAAGGACATTCCGAGTACTTCTATTATGACGGGATCCATGTCATGGGTGAAGGCGTCGATGTATTATCCGATCTGATCTATCAGAAGGTCTATGATTTCTATCTGGAAAAGTATCGTAATATCGACGAAGAGAAAAAGGAAAAGATCGAGGAGCAGATGAAAGATACGGCAGCCTTCTATGGTGGCGACGCACTGGTAAGCGTCTATCCGTATCTGGAAGATGAAGTTGTCAACGCTTCCTACAATGTCGTAAGCGACAAGAGCTTTGATGAGATATGTAAGGACATCAGCGAAAAAGAAACATTGGAAGAAAAGATCATTTTCCTCTTCGACAAGAAACAGGAACTGACTGATGAGAATTATTTGAAATTGATAGAACTTTGTAAAGGTAAAGAGATCTATATCTGTGATCTCAACAGAAGAATAAACATAAACGGAGCCAAGGTCATCGATTTCAACACTCAGTTAAAGAAACATAAAAACTATCTGCTGGCCGACAGGATCCATTTAAGTGAAGATGGAGCCAAAGCTCTATCCGAGATGATCAAAGAAGCGTTAGCGAAATGAAGCACTCGACTCACATTAGAAAGACAAACAGATATAATTTAAGTGATAAGAAAAGGAGAACTTCGACATGGATATGAACAAGATGCAGCACAAATACGCCTATACTTTGGCCAGGGTAGGTCTCAACGTTCAAAAGGGACAGACGGTACTGGTGGAAGCGGCGATCGAAGGAGCTTACTTCACTCCGATCTTCGCCGAAGAATGTTACAAGCTGGGTGCCGGTAACGTCGTCATCCACTACCTCGACGAACCTAATCTGAAGGTAGCGGCCAGATACAGAAAAGACGAAGACATCAGAAAGGTGGAACCCTGGGAAGAGGCCCAGTGTACCCAATATCTCGAAGAGGGTGCCTGCTACATCCGTCTGGAAGGTGTAAATCCGGCTTTGATGGCTGATGTGCCGGAGGATCAGGCCAATGCGATCTTTGCGCATACCGATGCCGTCCGCAACATCATGCGTAGGGCTTCCCGCGAAAAGCATTGTCAATGGTGTATCGCCATGATCCCGACCAAAGAGTGGGCGGATTACATCCTCAAAGATGTCGAAGAAGAAAAGCGCTTTGAAGAGCTCTGGAAACTGATTTTGAAGCTTTGTTATATCGATGAAGATAACGATGTCGTCAAAACCTGGGAAGAAAAGAATGCGAGAAAAAGAGAAAAAGGCGACATCATTGATTCCTACAATCTCACTAAACTCCACTATACGGCTAGTAACGGCACCGACCTCGTCGTCGAACTGACCCCGGATTCCAAGTTTGGTTTCGGCAAGCGTAAACTGCCGGAAAACTTTGTGCGTTTCAACGCCAACATTCCGACTGAAGAGATCTGTACGACACCGGAGAAGTTCGGTACTAACGGTGTGGTCTATGCCTCCAGACCTTTGGTTTTAGGTGGCAAGGCCGTTGATAATTTCGGCTTCCGTTTTGAAAACGGCAAGGTCGTGGAAGTCCTGGCTGATGAAGGCAAGGAGATGCTGGAGGCACTGGTTAAGATGGATGAGAACGCCGGATATCTGGGTGAAGCGGCATTAGTAGAATATCATTCACCGATCTCGATGAGCGGTATCGTCTACTATACGACGCTGATCGATGAGAACGCTTCCTGCCACCTGGCTTTAGGTAGAGGCTTAAATAACGGCAAGTGTTCCGATCCGAAGTATACCTTCAATGATTCTGTGATCCACATCGACTTCATGATCGGCACGCCCGATATGCATATCACGGGTACCACGGAGAATGGCGAAGAGGTCGTCATCTTCGATAAGGGCGACTTCGCCATTTGAGGAGTCACATGCCTACGGCTCATAACAGCGCTAAAAAAGGTGAGATCGCCAAGACCGTGCTGATGCCCGGTGATCCTTTAAGAGCACAATACTTTGCGCAAAAGCTTTTGACGGATGTCCATCAGTTCAATTCCGTAAGAAACATGCTGGGTTTTACCGGCAAATATAAAGGCAAGGAAGTTTCCATCATGGGCAGTGGGATGGGGATCTGTTCGATCGGCATTTATTCCCATGAACTGTTCAAGGAATACGATGTCGACAATATCATCAGAGTCGGTACCTGCGGAGTCTATGCCGATGAAAAATTTGAACTACTGGATACCGTTTTAGTTACGGAAGCTTTTTCCTTTTCGACTTTCGCTCTTGAACAAAGCGGCTACGATAAACCCATTACCTATGCCGATGAAGAGCTGCTGGATAAGTTAAGAAGAAGTGCCAGTAATATGGGTATCGTCATGCCCGAAGCTCGGACGCATTCCAGCGATGTCATCTACTATGAGAAAGAAAAACGGGCGGTACTGGCCAAACGCATGATAAATGAATATGGCTGCGATATCGTCGAATGCGAAAGTTTCGCCCTGTTCCATAATGCGAAGATGACCGGGAAAAAGGCGGCCGGACTGATGCAGGTGGTGGACCTGGTCAATCGTGATCTGCATGCTACTTCAGTAGATAGAGAAAGAGCCGGTTTGCAGATGTTTGAGATCGCCTTGGGTACTATCCTTTTATGATCTATTGCGATGCGCATTGTCATCTGGGCTCCCGCTATTTTGAGGAAGATCGGGAGGCGATGTTAAAAAGGATGTCTGAAAGTAAGGTCGCTAAAGCCATCGTCATCTGCTGTAGCGAACATGATCTTATGATCGGTAAAAAGTTGACGGATGAAAATCCCGGTTTCAAACTGGCCATGGGCATTCATCCCCAGGATCTGGAGGAACATGATTTTGCAAGATTCAAACATTTCAAGAAACTTGTCGCAGAATATAAACCGGACATGATTGGGGAAGTGGGGCTGGATTACTATTCCCATCCCCACACCAAAACCTACCAGCAGGAATTCTTCAGGAAACAATTGGAACTGGCCCTTGAGAAAGATCTGCCGGTCGATATTCACAGCCGCAAGGCAGCCAATGATACTCTACAGATCTTAAAGGAATATCCCATCAGGGGTATCATCCACAGCTACAGCGGTTCGATCGAAATGGCCAGGCTCTATCTGAAACAGGGGCTTTATATTTCCTTTGGGGCTTCGGTACTTTTTAAGGGTTCCCACAAGCCGGCTGAGGTCATAAAACAGATCCCTTTAGACAGGCTGCTGATCGAAACGGATGCTCCATATCAGAGTCCGATCAGAGATCATCGCCATGAACCCTGCGACATCCTTGCCATCTATGAAGCGATCGCTAAGATCAGGGAAATGGAGACTCAGGAATTATGTCGGATTGTAGAGAACAATTTCGATCGCGTATTTGAAAGATGAAGACGGAAGCATCTAATGAGGCTTCCTCTTTTGTTTTTGTTAGAATGGTAAAAAAGAGGAAAAGATCATGGATGAAAACAAAATCAGAGAACTAATCGAAAAGGGTCGTGCATCCTTGCGGGTCGGTTATCGGGAAGATCCTTATCCTGACTATCAGACCGACCAGGAGCTCAAGAAACCCCAGCCCCCGTTAGTCAAGGAGCCGATGAGAGAAGAGGCTATAAGTTTGCCGATGGATTTTGAAGGTATCGAGATCGAAAAGGACTTTCTGACTATCGTCAATCGCCGCAGTTCCCATCGCGTCTATACGCAGGAAGTCGTCTCTTTAAAACAGCTGTCCTATCTGCTTTGGTGCATGCAGGGGGTCAAGGAGATCCGCGGCAAGTCCTATGCGACTTTGCGGACCGTACCCTGCGGCGGGGCCCGTCATCCTTTTGAAGTCTACATGGCGATCAGAAACGTCGAAGGTCTGCAAGATGGTCTCTACCACTATCTGCCGATGGGTCATAAGATCGAATTCCTGGGAAGTGTTGAAGATCTGCAGGGCTTTATCGGTGTCTCATTGATGGAACAGATCTGGGCGGCCAAGGCCAACATCGTCTTCTATTTCTCAATCGTCTTCTATCGGGCGGAATGGCGCTATGGCATCTATGCCCATCGCGGCATCATGACCGATGCAGGACACATCACGGAGAACCTGTATCTGGCCTGTACGGCTTTGGGATTGGGTGGCTGTGCGATCGGAGCGGTCGATGGCAAGTATTGCGATGAAGTCTTCGGTCTGGATGGCGAGAATGAATCGATCGTCTATTCGATGCCGGTCGGTACCGTATCAGACAATGATAAGGACAAGGAACAGGATTTCTATGCCTTCGTTAAGGAACAGGGGTTGTAAGATATGACCAGGATCAGTAAAGGGGATAAGTTCCCCATCTTCAGCTTTCAGACGGCTTATAAGGACGACTTAAACAGTAAAGACATCTTACAAGGCAAGACCATTTTCTGGGTCTTACGTTATATCGGCTGCACGGTCTGCCGCTATGATGTCCATCTGATCGCACAAAGATATGACGAATTCTTAGCGAAAAATGCTCAGGTCTTTGTCGTGATGCAAAGCGATCGCAAGCACGTCGTCGATGATCTCAAAAAAACGGACACCGTCTTGCCTTTTGAGATCATTACCGATCCCGACAAGAAGATCTATGAGCTGCTGGATATAAAACCCGCCGCAACCAAGGAGGAACTGGCCGGAAACAGCCTCGATCAGCTCAAAGAAAAAGGCGGAAAGGCGAGAGAAGTCGGCTTCGTCCATGGCGACTACGAGGGTGATGAATTGCAGCTGCCGGCTTTGTTTATCGTGAATGAAAAAGGTGTGGTCGAATATGCCAACTACGCTGAAGATATCATGGATATGCCTAAGGTCGATGATGTCTTAAACATGTTATAGAAGAAAACAAACAGATAGATAAAAGTCTTGAAACAAAGGCTTTTTCTCTGCCTCCAATAGAAAAGAAAGACCTGTTAAGATATAATGAATGTATAGTCGTTATCATTATTTATCAATAATTATCATGCGGTCTTGAAAGACCGGGAGGGAGAAAAATGAAAAAAAGAAGATCGTTTCTGTTTATTCTGGTCCTGTGCTTTCTGATGATCCTTGGCGGCTGTACCAGCAAAGACAGCAAGGAAGAAGTCACGAGTACCAGCTACGATCTGGGAGGCAAGACCTACTATAATACCGTCGACAACTACGGTCATGAAGATCATGCCAAGATCTGGTTTGGCAAGGATAATTCCTTTGTTTTGAACGACTCGTATGCCGATGGTTATTATGAGATAAGCGGCAAATGGTCCTTGAGCGAAAACGTCTGCAACCTCGATGTCGAGAGTACCGGCAAGGGCACTTACACCAAGATCATCTTCGAAGTTCAGGATGACGATACATTAAAACTGAAGACATCTTTGGAGGGGTCGAAGTCCGATGAACTGTTCTCGACCACCGAGACTAAAGGCTCGGCCGTAACGCCGAAAGACGACAGTTCAACGATCGCCGAAACAGAGAAAGGCGATGAAAAGAAAGATGAAGCTCCTGTATCGGAACCTTCACCGCCCGAAATGACTCATGAGCCGATCCCATGCACAGGCATAACTTCTTTGTATCACAACTACTGGTCATACGAAGGAACCAAGAACTGGGATCTCGAGATCAGACCGGAACCGGCTGATACGACCGATCCGATCAGTTTCAAATCCAACGATGAAAGCGTCGTTACGATCGACAGCCAGGGTAGAGCTACGGCGGTAGCCCCAGGCAAGACGACGATCGAAGCGACCTGCGGAAGCAAGAAGATCACGGTCGGCTATGAAGTCAGGGTCAAAGAAGTCGAAGGACCTAAGGGCGATGGCGATACGCTGACCTACACGGCTCAGATCTCCGATGTGCAAAAAGCGTATCAGCCCAGCATCTATCTGGATGGCGCCGGTTTCTTTACCTTCACCGAAAACGTCTATGCCGGCATGGCCAGATACAAGGGCTACTACGACAAGAAAGACGGCAAGGTCATCTGTACCGTCACCGATGCATCGGAGATGAAGGGTTTTGCGGGCGAGGGTGTCACGGAGATCGTCTTCAAGATCGTCGATGAAAAGACTCTGAAACTCAAGACCGATCTGTGCATGTCGACTAACGGCACGCTGTTCTATCTGGGGTCATAGAGAAGAAACGAAATTACTGAAGACAAGGAGACTCAAAGCGAGCCTCCTTTTTGTAAGACATAAAATAGTACGCAGAACCAAACCAATATAATAGAGTATAATAATTGGTATGAACAAGCGCTGCGATCTTCACTCCCATTCCAATTTTTCCGATGGAACTCTGACGCCGACTCAGCTGGTCAAACTAGCGGAAAAGCAGGGACTAAGTGCCCTGGCTTTGACCGACCATAATACAGCTACCGGTCTTAGGGAATTCATGGAAGCAGGGAAAAACAGTCCCGTCATCACGGTACCGGGTTGCGAATTCACGACGGAGTGGAACCGCAAGGAGATCCATATCGTCGGCTTGTTTTTTGCGGAAAAATACTGGAACGAAGTGGAAGACTTTGTCGAACTGATGCACATGTCCAAGCTCAACAGCAATACAACTCTGATCAGAAAGCTCAACGAAGCCGGTTATCAGGTTTCCGCCGATGAAGCCCAGGCTTTGACCGATGGCAGCGATTTCAACCGGGCTCATGTGGCAAGGGTCTTACTGGCAAAAGGTTATGTGAGCAGTGTTTCGGAAGCTTTCGATACCTTGCTGAAGGAAGGAAATGGTTTCTATACGCCAGCCAAAAGGATCACTTCTTTTGCGGCGATCCGTTTCATCAAGACTTTCGGAGCCACAGCGATCTTCGCCCATCCTTTGTTGAATCTTACCTACAATGAAATGACGGAATTTCTGCCATTGGCCAAAGAAGCCGGACTCGATGCGATCGAGACCCGCTACACGGAATTCGATGAAGAGATGCGTCAAACGGCTATCTCGCTGGCAGAAACTTACGGTCTAAAACAGAGTGGGGGTTCCGATTTCCATGGCCAGACCAAGCCCGGCATCGATCTGGGTACCGGCCGAGGCGATCTGTTTGTGCCTTATGAATTTTACGAGGACATGTTAAGCTGTGCGCCTCTATACAAAGAGGATGAATAAGCGGAAACTTTGAAAAGTTACGTTTAAAAACACATCAAAAAATAATACCAGCTATGGAGTTTCTGTAGCTGTTTTTTTGTTTGTTAAGTTAACAAAAAGAAAAGACCCACAGGGTCTTGATCGATTTTCATTCAGTCTCTTTCAGGATACGCCAGAGAGTCGTGCGGCTGATGCCTAGTCTTTTGGCGGCTGCGGTTTGGTTGTTGTCGCATTCCTTAAGTACTTTATTTACTATCTCTCTTTCAATGAGATAAAGCGGCTGTTTAAGATTCAGCATATCATGTCCTGTAGTGCCGTTATCAGAGAAAGTTTCTTCATATTGCAGAAGAGAGAGAACGTCATTAAGCCTTATCAGATGTTCCTTAGCGGTGCTGACAAGCTGGGAGAGGATACGTTCAAGCTGAATGTAGTTGCCGGGCCATAAGAAGTTTTGCATTGCATCAAGAGCCGAATTTTCCATGCGCATATAACCTATCTTTCCTAAGGCGTTCTGCTGGCTGAAATAGAGGTTGATAATGAGCGGAATGCGTTCAGCATGATAGCGCAACGGTTCCATGGCTACTTCCAGACACTGGAATTTGTTTTTCAGATACAACAGATGTTTTTGCATGACTTCTCCGGAAGGGCTGCAGGAAAAGATGACGGTATTGTGTCGGCAGAAGTCCACATGAACCAGAAAGGAAAGCAGTTCTTTCATGAAGGAATCGCTGTTATGTTCCATGTTTTTGATATGCACGACGTTCCCGGTAAGGAAAAGAGGTGAACGTGTATGATTAAGCAGAAATTCACGTTCCCTGTCGTTCAGCATTTCGCAATCGATCTCAATGAAGGGCTGCTTGCTGGCGGGGCAGTTGAGGTAGTAATATTGGGCGGTGCCGGTTCTGCCGCTGCCGTATTCTCCCATGATCAGCAGCGGTTTTTGCGAATTGATCATACGTTCCAGACTGGTCCTTATGGGATTGATCTCACCGCTGAGCTGAAAGAAGCTGTCCCGATACATCGTCTCGATCTCTTTACGCGTGTAGAAAAAGATCCCGCTGTAGCGATTCGATGATCCTGTCCGGTTGCGGTTAATGGCGTAGGTCACGAATTCCCGTTCACCATATATGGCAAGGGATGCGTTAATGGTATAAATATATCCTTCAATGGTGCGAATGATGCGGCTGGTCTTTTGGTTTCTTATCTCATCCAAAAGACTGGTGAAAAGGGGCATAAGCTGTTGCTTGGCGTGCTGAAGAGAGCTGAAGTAAAGAGAGTTGTCTTCTCTGAAGATAACCAGATCGCCGTTTTGTTCACTGAGTATCTCTCTTAAGAAAGCATTCTCATCTCTTAAGGCTCTTCTTTCCCTCATTTCTTCGATCGCTTCTTCCAAAGCCCGACGTATGGACTCGCTGCCGGAGGTGATCAAAAGAGTATCAAAACCCTCTTCACGGGCCAAAGAAGCGGAAATAACATCGCAGATGACGGTTTGAAAACCGTCGTTTTTTAACTGCTTCAGTACCGCTTCCAGCTCGCTTGAAGCAAAGATGGTAAAGACCTCAATATCCAGATTCAGTAATTCGATGAGTTGAGAGGCACTCTCGGTGATGCTACGATAGCCGACAACTGCAGTTTTTTGAAATTGGTGTTCACAGATCTGGATGGCCTGCAGGACATCAAATAAGGAGATCGGCACTTCCTTGACAGGCAAATCGACCCTTTCCTTTAACAGGGAGGCGGTACCGCCACGCGAGATGATGATGTCATAGTTGCTGTGGAAATTTTCCTGAGCCAGGCGGACACCTTCTTCCAGGTTACCTGTCAAGGCATCCAGCTGTATATCAGGGAAGTTTACGGCTTCCCGGATGATGCTTTCCCGCATGCCTTCATATGGTGCAATGGCTAGAATGCGGATCTTTTCTTCTGCTTGCTGTTTCATAAATGAACAATATCATAAAAAGAATGTTTTAACAATTCAAAATGTTAAAATATGAAACACTTTTTAGCCGGTAAAACAGGAATGAAAACGTTTACATTTCTATAATGAAGGCAGAAAGAGGCCAAAATGACTCATAATTCCACAAAAATCTATATACTGGCTGACGATCTGACCGGGGCGCTTGACTCCGGTGTTCAGCTAAGCAAGAAAGGTGATCAGGTACTGATCACCCTGGATACGCACAGGCCTTTTGAAAAGATCGATGGAGCGGATGTGCTGGTGATCGATACGGAAACCAGGCACATAGAAGCGAAAGCCGCGTATCAGAAAGTATATGAACTGATCAGGCAGGCAAAAGAATCGGGTATTAAGAAAATCTATAAGAAGACGGATTCCGGTCTTAGAGGCAATGTCGGTGCGGAACTGACGGCTTTTCTTGATGCTTATGAAGCCGAAAAGATCGATTTTGTACCGGCCTGGCCTAAAATGCAGCGCATCACGGTCAATGGCGTCCATTATGTCAATGGCGTACCGCTTTCGGAAAGCATCTTTTCCCGGGATGTTGTTGATCCGGTGAGTGAAAGTGAGATCGAAAAATTGATACGCCGGCAATCAAACGCCGCTATCAGTCACCATGAAACAAATAAAGAAGAAAAAGGCATCGTCATCTATGACTGTCAAAGCGACGAGGAACTGGAAGAGATAGCCGGAAAACTTTTCGCTCCTGAAAAGGAGTCTTTCCTGCTGGCAGGCTGTGCGGGTCTGCTGGAAAAGTTCCCCGATAAGAAGATCGATCAAAATAACAGCAGCGTGCAGCTGAATCCGAAACTGGTCGTGCTTTCCGGGTCGATGAACGATGTCACGAAAGCTCAGCTGGAAAAAGCTCAAAAGGATGGCGCTTACCGTGTTCATATCCCGATGCAAAAGGTGGCTTGCGACAGCTGGAAGGAAGAAGAGATCGCTTCGTTTGCCACTGACTTCCTGAAGAAAGCATCCGGTGATATCGCCATCATCGATACCATGGACAGCTTTGAAGAAGTGAATATCACCCGTGGTTCTCTCAGTTTCCAGATCGCCTGGTACATGGGCCTGCTGTGTGAAAAGCTGATCGATCAGGGAATGGATGCCACGCTGATGATCATCGGCGGTGATACGCTGCTGGGTGTTGTGAATCAGCTTGATATCACTACCTTGAGACCGATCAGGGAAATGGAAAGCGGCATCGTGCTGTCAGCCTATCAGAGGCAGGATGTGGAAGGATATATCATCACCAAGAGCGGAGGCTTCGGCAGTGAAGCTCTATTGAAAAAGATACAGGAAAATCTGAAGGAGGATTCAGTATGTCATTAGAAAGATACAGCATCAAGATGCCCAAGGCGGTCTACAGCGGTGTGGATGCCTTAGACAACATCACGGATCTCATCATTGCCAAGAAAGCGAACAAGGTAGCGGCTTTTACCGATAAGGGTTTGCGTAAACTGGGCTTGTTCGATCTGGTGGAAGAAAGGATCCAGAAAGCCAATGTGGCATACGACATCTTTGACGATCTGCCGGCTGAACCGACGTATATGCAGGTACAGAGCGTCATCGATGATTTCAAGAAGAATGCCTACGACCTGATCGTAGCCTGCGGCGGCGGTTCGGTCATGGACGCGGCCAAGCTGGCCAGCGTGCTGGTAACGGATGAATATACGGTAAAAGATCTGCTTGATACACCTGCTTTGGCAAAGAAGTGTGTAGAAGTGATCATGATCCCGACGACAGCCGGAACCGGAGCGGAATGCACACCAAACGCCATCGTCGGTGTCCCGGAAAAAGAACTGAAGATCGGTATCGTCAACGACAATCTGATCGCCGACTACGTCATCCTGGATGCGGAAATGATCCGCAATCTGCCTCGCAGTATTGCGGCAGCGACCGGCGTGGATGCGCTGTGTCATGCCATCGAATGTTATACCTCCAATAAAGCCAATCCTTTCAGTGACATGTTTGCTCTGCAGGCCTTCGATATCATCATGAACAATATCGAAAAAGCTTGCGACGACAAGGAAGCATTACATGAAAAGAATATGATGCAGATCGCAGCCTTTTATGGCGGAGCAGCCATCACGGCCAGTGGCACGACTGCGGTGCATGCTCTCAGCTATCCCTTAGGCGGCAAGTATCATATCGCACACGGCGTATCCAATGCGATGCTGCTGATTCCGGTGATGCGTTTCAATGAAGTAGCCTGCCGTTCATTGTTTGCGAAGGCCTGGGACAGGGCAAATCATTCTGAAAAGCAGCTTGCAAGCGAAGAAGAAAAATCACTGGCTTTGATCGAATGGATGGAAAGCATCGTCAAACATCTGGATATTCCAACCGACTTAAAGCAGTTCGGTGTCGATCCGGCCGATCTGGATAGCCTGGTGGAAGCCGGCATGAGCGTACAGCGTTTACTGGTCAACAACAGAAGAGAAGTCACGGCTGAAGATGCCCGTGCCATATACATGGAGGTACTCAAATAATGACAGAAATTAAAGGAATCATCGTTCCGATCCTGACACCGTTTCATGAAGATGAATCGCTGAATCTGGATGAACTGAGAGTTCAGATCGAGCGAATGATCGAAGCGGGGATCGACGGAATCTTCCCGTTTGGTACTAATGGTGAAGGCTACATCTTAAATACGGAAGAAAAGTATCAGGTGCTCAAGACCACGATCGAACAGGTAGATCATCGGGTCCCTGTCTATGCGGGTACCGGCTGTATTTCCACCAAAGAGACGATCAAACAGTCGTTGATGGCAAAGGAACTTGGCGCCGATGTCGTCAGCATCATTACGCCGTCCTTTGCGAAAGCCTCCCAGGAAGAACTCTATGTGCACTATAAAACAGTTGCCGAAGCGGTGGATATGCCTGTTCTGCTGTATAACATCCCGGCTCGTACCGGAAACGCCCTTCTGCCGGAAACGGTTGAAAGGCTCTCCGAAATAGATAATATCGTCGGTGCCAAAGATTCCAGCGGTGACTGGGAAAATCTCAAAGCCTATATCGCGATCCGGAAAAAGAGAAACGATTTTGCAATCCTAAGCGGTAATGACAGCCTGATCTTAAACTGTCTCAAAGAAGGCGGACAGGGTGCCATCGCCGGTTGTGCCAACGTCTATCCTCATGTGCTGGCTTCCATCTATGATCATTTCATAGCCGATCAGCTGGAAGAAGCCCAAAAGGCTCAGGATTCGATCGCATCGTTTAGAGCGGTGTTCCAGTATGGTAACCCGAACACGATCGTCAAAAAGGCTGTCGGCTTACTGGGTTATCCGGTAGGAGAGTGCCGGGCACCGTTCAACGGTTTAAGTGAAGAAGGATATGCGGCATTAAGAAAAGTGCTTGAAGAAAACAAGGAAAGAGGGATGAAGTGATGGAAAACAAAAGACCGATCGTCGGCATAACCATGGGTGATCCGGCCGGCAGTGGACCGGAGATCACAGTCAAAGCTTTACTGGATGAAAGTATTTATGAAAGATGCAGACCTATCGTAGTCGGTGATGCAAGGGTATTTGAAAAAGCGAAACTGACTGTAGGCCATCCCGAAGTTGTCATCCATCCGGTAAAAGATGTCAACGAGGCTTCTTTCAGCTATGGAACTATCGATGTTTATCAACTGGATCTGATCGAAGACATGGATCGCTTCGAGATCGGTAAGGTCTCTGAAGAAGGCGGAAATGCGGCCTTTGAGTCAGTGAAGAAAGTCATCGAACTGGCGATGGAAGGCAAAGTAGATGCTACCGTCACCAACGCCTTAAACAAGGAAGCGATGAATCTCGCCCTGGCAAAAAGAAATATGCACTTTGATGGTCACACCGAGATCTATGCCACTTATACCAATACCAGAAAATATACCATGATGCTGGCTCACCACGATTTCAGAGTCGTTCATGTTTCTACCCACGTAGCACTCAGAGAAGCCTGCGACCGAGTCAAGAAAGATAGAGTACTGGAAGTTATCGAACTGGCTTATAAAGCCTGCAAGGATCTCGGTATTGAAAAGCCTAAGATCGGTGTCTGCGGACTCAATCCACATGCCGGCGAAAACGGTTTGTTTGGAACAGAAGAGATCGACGAGATCATTCCGGCCATGGAAGCAGCGAAAGAAAAAGGTATCGAAACGATCGGACCTTTACCACCGGACAGCGCTTTCTCGCAGATGCAGGGTGGCTGGTACGACATCCTGGTATGCATGTATCACGATCAGGGACACATCCCTACCAAGACCATCGGCTTTGTCTATGACAGAGAAAAGGGTGAATGGAAGGCGGTGGAAGGCGTCAACATCACATTGGGATTGCCGATCATCAGAACTTCGGTGGACCACGGTACCGACTTCTACCATGCCGGTAAGGGTACCAGCAATGAACTCAGCCTGGTCAATGCGATCGATTACGCATTGCGGCTGGCACAAAAAGACTAAGACTTCAAATCTGGAATAAGGGGATATTGAAGACTTACATATAAACAATGATTATCGGAAGGAGGAAATTATGACAACAAACATGATAATCACTCTGGCGATCGTTATCGCAATGGTCGTCATCATCATCAGTGACAAACTGCCGTTCGGCGCACCGGCGCTGCTGGCAGCGGCACTGCTTGTCGTTACCAACCAGATCGATGTCGCTACAGCCTTTAGCGGCTTCACCGACAAGAACGTCATCATGATCATGGGCTTCATGGCCACAATGGCTGCCCTTCAGAAAACGACGTTCATTCACAAACTTGAGGGTATCCTGGCTGACTTTGCGAAGAAAGGTGGTCTGAAAGGCTTCATTCTTCTGCTTTTGGTCATCATGGTCATCGGCAACTTCATCAGCGGTACGGCTTTCTACATTCTGGTCATCACGCTGGTGTCCACCATTCCTTACAACAAGGAACTGCCGACATCCCGCATCCTGATCCCAGCGGCTTTCGCTACATATTCGACCGGATGGCTGCCTAACAGCGTCGTCTTCTTCACTGGTCTGGTCGCCAGCTTATGCAGTTCCGCAGGCTTTGAGGGTGAGGTAAGCGTCAACATCACGAAGTTCTGTATGATGAACCTGATCTGGTCAGTGATCTATCTGGTATGGGCTACACTGGCTCATAAATTCCTGCCTGACAGAGATATTTCCGATGCGGCTCAGAATGAAGAATTAGCCGAGGGCAAGAAGGAATTCGTCAAGACTCTTTCCGATACTCAGGAAACCGTTGTTTACGTCCTGTATGTGGTCATGATCCTGGCTATGATCTTCATGGACAAGCTGCCTGGTGAAGTCGGTTATGCTTTGCCGCTTCTGATTGCTGGTGTCTATATGTGCATTGGTGCTCTTTCTTTCAAAGAACTGCTGGGCAACATGTTCTCGCCGGTCATGATCATGATGGCTTCCGTTATCGGTGTTGCTGAAGGCATGGCTGCCAGCGGACTCTCCGCTTTCATCGGTTCCAAGATCGCCGACATGTTAGGCGCAAGCCCGTCCATGTTCGTACTGGTACTGGTCTTCTGTCTGCTGACTTCTGTCCTGGCTACCTTTACCGGTGCTTCCTTCGGTTCCTTATTTATTACGGCGCCGATCGGTATCGCTTTATGTATGGGTTACGGTTTCAATCCGGTTCCGCTGGCTCTGGCTTGTGTCAAAGCGGCCTGGATCAACTACTTCATGCCGATCGATGGTATGCCGGCTCTGACTATGGGTGTCGGTAAATACAAACTGACGGAATTCTGGACTTACGTCGTTCCGATGTGGATCCTGAATATCCTGACAGTGGTCGTGTTGTCCATCGCGTTCTTCAACTAAAAAGTGTTTCAGGTGCTGCGGAACTTAAGTTCTGCAGCACCTTCTCTGAAGCTTTTTTCAAAGGATGGATGTCTATCCGTATTTTGAAAAAAGGTTTCAAAGGAGGCGGTATGGAACAGAATTATTATTCGTATATTTCATCCAGAGCTAACTGGGATTGTATTCAGACGATCTTTCTTTGTGCACCCGCGAAAGTCGCAAACAACAACGAAAAATTATGTTCATTCGTAAAGGAAAGCGGCTGGGAAAAAGTCACGGAAGAAAAGGGAGCAGTGCTTATCGCACCGATGGTCAAAAAAGACTGGCAGGAGAAAAGTCTTTCTCTGATACCGGAATTCTATGAAGTCCACAAGAACGATTTCAAAGCGCCATCCGGTATTTCAATTCCCGGAAGAGAAGGTGTGCTATGGCTTTGGGAAACAATGATCTATCTGGTGGGGTATGGCGATGGTGCGGATTATGCCGCCAACGTCCTGATTAAAGAACCGGGTTTCTTTGCGGCAAGCGCCCTGATCGATGGCGTGATCACGGATTTTTCTCATAGCAAAGAAGAGGCATCACACTGGTTTGTCAGAAAACCGCATAACTATCAAAAGAAAAATAACGAGATCGCTTCAAGTGTCTGGCTGTTTAAGAACCAAAAAGACAGCGAAGCGACAATAGAATATTTTAAAAACAGCGGCCAAATGGATGGAGAATACCATGAGGCATATGACGGCGTCAGCGTTACGGGATATTTCGCAAATGATAATCCCGCGGTTCAGTTGCGGATCAGTGATCTCAATGAAGCTAACGCCGATGTGATCGCTGATTATTTCTTTGAAAAGACGCTGAGATGGAAAAACGGACCGGATGGCCAGCTGAGGAATTATATGGGACGTCGTGATTATGAAAGAAGCGAACGCTTTATCCATCGTGAGGTGAGCGTTAACGGAAATACTTATCCTTATACGGTCCATATGCCGGAAGGAATGAACAAAGAAGATGTCAAAGATCTGCCGTTGGTCTTCAGCCTGCATGGACGAGGGGAACCGACCTGGGTCTTTGCGGAAAAAAACGGCTGGGATGTACTCTCGGACAGGACCAGAGAGTTCATCGTCGTTTTCCCGGATTCTCCATACAATATCTGGACGATCGAGCGGGATCTCAATGCCATACCGGCAATACTGAAACAGGTAAGCGAAGAATATCAGATCGATAAGCAAAGGGTATATCTAAGCGGTTTCTCTAACGGTGCCGTCTTTACCTGTCAGATAGCTTCGACCTTCCCGGATCTGTTTGCGGCAGCTTCGCCGTGGAACGGTCCGGAAATGGAAATGTGCCAAAAGATCGGATTGGGATCCTATTACTATCATCCGGATTTCGTTAACGGCACAAAGGAAATGCCATTCTGGATCATCGTGGGCGACAGCGACTCGAAAGCGTCCGCCTGTCGGGATGATGAACTTAAGATCCTGTTGCCTGTTGATCATTGTACAGAGAATTATGAAGTCTGGAATGGCGAGAATCATTATACGAAGAAGGCAGGATATCTGGAAGGGGATCGCTTTGAAACAAAGGTATTCTTTGATCAAAACGGTTCGATCAAAGTCGGACTTACCGTGATGGCGAATATGCCTCACGGTGCGATATGGGATGAGAGTTATGCGACCTGGGAGTTTATGCGCCGTTTCGCAAGGGTAAATGGTGAGATCGAAGAAATCAAGGAGGACAGATGAGATGGTCGACAATTTTAGTGAACTGATAAAGTTTTCGCCCTATGGCGGACAATTGATCCTGGAGGAAGTTAAAGGGACGACGGATGGCAATCTGAATCCGGAAAACAACGTTAATACCGTCATCGGACAGGACCGGGACATGTATGCCTATATCCCGAAAAGCGGTTGCCCGCATGCCAAGCAGACGGCAGTCTTTATGGTGCTGCGCAACGACGGATCAAAGGAAAGTGCTGAGAAACTGGTAGCTGAACTACAGCTGGCACAGGCATCAGAGAAATATCATTTCATTTTGCTTTTACCCAATCCGGTCGAAGAGGGATGGAATTATAAACTGGAAAACAGCAAGGATGATGACGTTGCCTTTCTTGTTCGCTGTTTCGCAGCCTTACCCAAATCCAAGGGTGGCGTTGCCGGTTTCAACGGCATGATCTACTATCTGGGAACCGATCCTGAAAGTTCCGCTATGGCTAGTGCTCTGGCACTTCATTCTCCGCTTGATGCGGCAGCGGTAATGGTCGGAAACTTCCCGGCTGATTATCAGATGGATGAAGGCAAAGGTGCTCAGCAGACCGTCTGGGTCTATGAAAACAATACGCAAGCTATCGACTATTTCAATCGGGTCAATAAAGCGATCGAAACAGAAGAAACGCCGGATTATAGGATCTATGAGGATCAAGATAATCGCTGCGTAAGAACGTTTGTTTCAGTGAAAGGACTTAACGCCGAAACAGTTGATAAAGCCTGGGATGCCATGTTCTCGAGTTGTCGCAGATGGCGCAACGATACCTTCGGCATTTATCAGCCGCGTATCGACTTTGAAAAAGAAGGTTTTGTGAAACACGTCAACGATACTTCTTTAGGCGACAACAACGGTTTCGTACACACCTGGTATGAATATGTGCCGGCAGAACTGAAAAACAGTGAGAAGAAACTGCCGTTAGTTATTTATTTCCATGGCATCAACTGTATCGCTCTTTATGGTGCTGAACAAAGCGGCTGGGCTGCTTTAGCCAAACGGGACGGCTTTATTGCGGTCTTCCCGGATCCCTGTATCGAAGAAAGATGGAATGTCTGGGATGATCGAAGATTGCCAAGCGATATGGACTATATCATGGCTTTGATCGAACATCTGAAAAGAACCTATCCGATCGATGAAACAAGGATCTATGCTTCCGGCTTTTCGATGGGTTCCATGATGACCAATGCCATCACGATTTCTTATCCGGAAGTATTTGCCGGTGGTGTGGCTTTGAATGGACCTAACCAGGGCTATCTGATGACGATGGATGCCTCGAAAAAAGGTCTTCTGATGTTCAGACCCAATTCAGTCTTAAAGGACATGGAACCCGATGGAACGGAAAAGTCACCGACCAGCCTGTTGGCTGAAAAGAAAAAAGAAGAATACGATTATCGCATGCCTTTCGTACAGTTTGCGGGTCTGCTGGATAATGTCGGTTTTGATCCTAAGCGGCTTTTCCCGATTCGTGATGCTCTATCCAACCAGTGGATCGCCACGATAGATATCTGGAAGAAATTCGATCATATCGCAATAAAGGAAATGTATTCCGATGCTTATGCCAGTGGCCTGATTGGAGATGAGAACGTACGTTTCGCTGAACGTTTCCTGGATCAGTACTGGTACAGCGAAGATAGTCATGATGATCTCTATCATTTCATCACAGCTGAACGCATGCCTCATGCGGTCGATCTCATAGAAGTGGAGTATGGCTGGAATATCGTCAGAAACTATCGCAGAGAAAAAGACGGAAGTCTGATCAAGGAGGAAATATGATCGATAATATGAACGAACTGGAACGTTTTTCTCCTTATGGCGGAGAACTCATTCTGGAAGAAGTCGCCGGTGGAAACAACAGTTTCGTGACGGCTGAAAATTCAGTGGAAACGGATAAAGGGGCGGACCGCTCGATGTATGCCTACGTACCGGTTTCCGGCTGTCCGGATGCCAAGCAATGTCAGGTACTGATGGTGCTTCGTGACGGAGATGATTATGACAGTGCTTATGCGTTGATGAAGGAATACGGACTTGATGCTCTGGCGGAAAAGAAGCACTTTGTGCTCTTGTTCCCTAATGCCTTGAACAGCAGCTGGAACTATATGCAAGAGGCACAGCGTGATGATGATTGCGCTTTCCTGGTCCGTTGTTTTGCGACCTTGCCCAAGTCCAAAGGAAAGGTCGCCGGCTTTAATGGCATGATCTTCTATCTGGGAGTTTCCGAAAGTGCCAGTGCATTATTGAGTGTGTTGTCTGCCAAGCATCCGATCGACTGTTCCGCCGTCATGCTGGGAAAATTCCCGGAAGGTTTTGACATACCTGAAGGAGCAGGACAGCCCCAGGTGGCCTGGCTGTATGAAGAAAACAGCCGCATGGAAGATTATCTGAAAAAGGTCAATGCCCCATGTGAGGAGAAAAAGGAAGAGGACATCAGAGTATATACCAATACGGTGAATCCGAATATCCACCATTTCCTTTCTTCAAATAATCTGTCTTGTGAAGAGATCGAAAGAGCCTGGGACAGGATGTTTTCGGAAGCCAGAAGATGGCGTAACGACACATACGGAACTTATCAAAAGAGGACAAACTTCACTGAATGGGGTTTCGTAGCTCATGTACAGGATGATTCGCTGGGAGTCAACAACGGTTTTAAACACACCTGGTATGAATATGTACCGGAAACAGTGAAAAACAGCGACGAAAAAGTACCGCTCTTATTCTATTTCCACGGCGGCAACTGTATTCCGCTTTACGGTGCCGAACAAAGCGGTTGGCACTATATTGCCAAAAGAGAAAATTTCATGGTCGTCTATCCGAAAGCTTCAACACTGAAGCGCTGGAATGTCTGGGAAGAAGAGAGTGAACCCAGCGACATGGATTTCGTACTGGCACTGATAAAACATATGAAAGAGCTTTATCCGGTCGACGAGAAGCGGATCTATATCTCCGGTTTCTCCATGGGTTCCATGATGACCAATGCTTTGGCCTGTGCTTATCCGGAAGTGTTTGCGGCCGGTGCAGCCTATAACGCCCAGAATCTGGGCTATTCCCGCAATCTGAAATCAACTTTCAGTTCATTGAATATGGGAGGTGGCGAAACATATACGGAAGAAGAGCTGAATGCGCCATCGCTTACGAAACTGAAAGCCGATGCGAAAAAAGCAACTTATGATTATCGCTTCCCTTTGATGCAAAACAGCGGTCTGCTGGATGCCTTAGGCACAAACGGCTGGCCGATAAAGGATAAGGATAATCTCTGGTTGGAGACCTTTGATTACTGGAAGGCCTATAACAATATTCCTGTCAGTGAATTTGTCTATGATGACAGCTACGAGACCGGTTTAAGAGCCGATGAGAGCTGTTATGAAGGCGACGATCAGCGTTTCATCCATCATAAATGGCACACGGCGGATGAGGGGCATCTGTCCTTATATGAGGTACTGGTTGCCAAACGCATGCCGCATGCAGTGGATCTCAGACAGATCGAATATGGCTGGGAATTCATAAAGCATTTCTATCGCAACGCCGATGGCTCTCTTGGATATCAGGAATAGTTATAAAACTAAAACACGCATACGTAAAAAGGAGAATGAGATGAGTATCAAAACACTGGCTGGGCTGACGCCTGACGGACAGATCTATTATGATGAAGAGATGGGATTTGTAGAGGCGATGCTGCCACCGGGTCCCTGGAAGACCGCTCATGCACCGGCTTTACTGGAAACTGAACAAGGTACATTGCTGTGCTGCTGGTTTGCCGGGTCTTTTGAAGGCGGAGCCGATATCAATATCGTCGTATCCAGACTGGAAAAGGGCAGTGATGTGTGGACTGAGCCGGAATATATTTCCAATGAGAATGATTTTTCCGATCAGAATCCTTCGTTGTTCAATGCCCCAAACGGTGAGATTTGGGCTATGTATACTTCACAGCTTGGAAGACAGCCCGGCAAGGACAACATGCAGTATACTTCGGTGGTGAAGAAACAGGTCAGTACCGATGACGGAAAGACCTGGTCACAGCCGGAAACGGTATTCCCGGAAGAAGGTACCTTTGCCCGCCAGCCGATCCAGATCCTTTCCAACGGCCGCTGGATCTTCGGCAACTGGATCTGCACCGATTCGGAGGCCGGACTTTCCGGTGATCCGAGTGCTTTCCGCATTTCCGATGATGCCGGCAAGACCTGGCGCAGAGTGGATATGCCCGCTTCCAACGGAAGAGTTCACCCCAACGTGGTGGAGCTGGAAGACGGACATCTGATCGCTTTCATGCGTTCGCGTGAAGCCGACTTTATCTATGCTTCGGATTCCTATGATTTTGGTGACAGCTGGTCTCAGCCTTACAAGACCGTTTTGCCCAACAACAACTCCAGTATCTCGGCTATCAAACTGAGAAGCGGCCGTATAGCAATCACTTATAACCATTCCAGTGCACCGGCTTCCTATACCAGGAAAGGGGCCTGGCCCGGTTTGCGCTGTCCGGTCAGCGTAGCGCTATCCGAAGATGGCGGCAAGACCTTCCCGCTGATCCGCCATGTCGAAAGAGGAGAAGGCTTCTATGGTGATGAAAACAAGGGCAGTAACCGTCAATATGAATATCCTTATATCATGCAGGACAAGGAAGGTTATATCCATGTCGCTTATGCCTATAAGACCAGGATCGGTGTCAAATGGGTGAAACTGAAAGAAGAAGATATCATCGGAAGCGTCCGCGGTGAAAGCACCTACAACCCCACTTCCGGTGAAGTTGGCAAATAAAGCTATGAAAGGTTTCCAAGGCTGGAGACCTTTTTCTTATGCTACAGGCGAAAGACAAAACAGGCCAAAAAATGTAAAATATATGTAAAGAAGTACCACAGCAGCATACTATCGCATTGCTTGGTGATCTTGTCGTTTATTTTCTGAAAGGAGAAGGATAATGAGAACACTGGGTTTTTTAATTAGTCACAAAGAGGGCGAAAAAAGAAGAGCCTTATTGCCGCGTGACTTAATGAATGTGAAAAAAGTCCATCAGATCTGTATCGAAAAAGGCTATGGCGAGGCTTTGCGGATCCCGGATTTCGATTATGAGAATTTCGGAGCCAAGATCCTCGAGCGGGATGAAATATACAAGTGCGATTGTCTGGTCGATGTCAAACTGGGTGATTGTGACTTTCTGGATGAGATAGATGAGGGCAAGCTACTGATCGGCTGGGCTCACGCCTTGCAGAAGACGGATTTTACAAGCAAATGTCTTGAAGCCAAACATTCAATACTGGCCTGGGAAAACATCTATCAGGATGGCCGTTATATTTTCTATCGCAATCGGGAACTGGCGGGGGAAGCCGGAGTTATGCAGGCCTTTTTGTATAACGGAAGAATGCCTTATGAATGCAAAGTCGCCATCTTAGGCAATGGTCAGACGGCCAAGGGAGCCATGCGGATCCTGCATGGTCTTGGCGCAACTGTCGATGTCTATGGCCGAAAGCTGGAAGCTTTATTTAAAGAGAAGATGTTTGAATACGATGTGATCGTCAACTGCATCATGTGGGATACTTCCCGTCACGATCACATCATCTATAAGGAAGACCTCAAAAAGTTCAGACCGGGTACGATGATCATCGACATCAGCTGCGATCCGGGGATGGAGATCGAAACAGCCAGAGCCACCAGTATCGATGATCCGGTCTATGAGGTCGACGGTGTCATCCATTACGAAGTAGACAACACGCCGGCCATGTTCCCTTATACTGTTTCGCAGATCCTTTCGAGGAATTTCTCGACCTATCTGGATGGCATCATCAATGGCAAGATGGCTCCGGAACTGGAAAAGGCGATCGTGATCGATAAAGGTGTCATCCTCGACGAGGATATCATCGCCTATCGAAAGAGGCTGGGATTATGAGAGTGATGAAGATACAGGACTATGATCAAGTTTATGATTTGTGGCTGAAATGTGACAATCTGGATATCGATCCTGTCGATGAATCAAGGCAAGCCATTGAAAGATACCTGGAAAGAAATCCCCGGACCTGCCTGGTGCATGAGGAAGATGAAAAGATCGTTGGTGTTATCTTAGGCGGTCATGACGGAAGACGGGGTCGGCTGTATCACCTGGCGGTCGATCCGCAATATCGCCACAAAGGTATCGGGGACATGCTGATGAAGGGGGCAGTGCAAGCCTTGGCCAAAGAGGGCATACGCCGCATCGGCTTCTTTGTCTACAAGGAGAACCTTGGGGCCAGAAAACTGTTTAAACGGGAGGGCTTCAACGAAAGGGACGATCTGATCTATCTGGACAAAGATCTTATCTGAGAAGGGCGATTGTAAGCCCTTTTCTTTTTAAAAAGTCCTTAAAAAGCCGTTAATATCGCTGTTTATGTTAGCCGTTATGTTTAAAAAGTGCTAAAATCTATCTCAGTGAATATGAATAACGGCTTTGTGAGCAGGCTGAGGGAAAGCCTTCAGACCCCGCTGAAAAATCTCTTAAGCTATTTCCTGATACTGATGTATTGGGAGCTTTTGTTATACTACGAACTGCACAAGACGCTGATGGATCTGAGCTATTGGAATATCCTGTTCATGATCCCGATCAGCTTCCTGCTGGCTTTTCTTAATGACTATTCGGAACGTCATAAAAAGATAGACGGTCTGTGGAAAGCTCTGATCTTACTGGCCTTTGGTTTATTCTATGTCGGGGATCTGATCTACTACAAGAGTTTCGGTTCGCTGGTGTCGGCTTCGATGATCGGCATGGGTACCGATGCGATCAACAGCTTCTGGTGGAGCTTAAGGACCACCTTGAGCGACAACGCATCACTGATCGTAATGTTTGAACTGCCCGGTCTTGTTCAGCTGATTTTGACTCTCCTGGGTAAAAACCCTGATTACTCCTATGGCTTCAAAGGCCATCTGGCGATGCTGGCACTGGTCTTTGTGACCTGGTTTGGCGTTGTGCAGGCTTTGCCTTTGGCGGGGACGGCCGATCATACGGCCTATGGTGCCTACTACAGCCGTTATATCGATACTGATACGGCTTCAAGAAAACTTGGTGTTTTACCTAACTTCATCGTGGAACTTCGTTATTCGCTGTTTGGTTCGACGAAGAACTCTTCGACCTTGCAGGCCAACGAAGAAGTGGCGATCGAAGAGACGGCCCAGAAAGAAAAACTGGATGTCATCCAATACAACGAATATGAGGAGCTGGATTTTGCGGCTTTGGCTCAGTTAAGTGACGATGAGACGATCAAGACGCTTTGCGAATATCTGGCCAGTGTCAATCCCAGCAAGCAAAACGAATATACCGGTCTGTTTGAAGGATACAATCTGATCTATATCTGTGCGGAATCCTTCTCGTCACTGGCGATCGATGAGACAGTGACGCCTGTCTTATACAAGATGGCCAACAACGGCATCGTCTTAAACAACTACTACAACTCCTTCCGCAACACGACGACCAACGGCGAATACGCTTTTCTGACCGGCGTGTGGCCCGATGTGGCCAGACAGGAGACCAACATGGGCAAGATCACCGGTACCATGGGCCAGTCCATCGGCAAGGATATGTCAACGGCTTTAGGCAATATGTTCGATCTGTTTGAAGGTCTCGACAGCCGAGCCTATCACAACTACTATGGCAGTTACTATGGCCGAAATAAGACCCTGCCTAACATGGGCTTCACCTGTCAGTTCATGAACGACGGGATGAAGTTCACGACCGCCTGGCCGGCTTCGGATCTGGAGATGATGGAACAGTCAGTTGATGATTACATCAACGACGATCAGTTCGTTACCTACTATATGACCTTCTCAGGTCATGGCAACTACACGACCGACAACGTCATGGTCGCCCGCAATATCAAGACAGTAAATTCCTTACTGGATGAGTATCTGCCAACCAGCGCCGTCGGTTATCTGGCGGCCAACTACGAGCTGGAAAAGGCAATGGATTATCTGTTACAAAGACTGGAAGAAGCGGGTAAACTGGACAACACCGTCATCGTTTTGACCGGTGACCATTATCCCTACTATCTGACTGATCACGGCTATGAATCCTTAAGAGGCGAGAGTGTCGATGAAAACTTCGGCAGTTTCAAATCTTCCTGCATCATCTACAACGCGGGTCTTGAGGAAAAGATCGAAGTCGATGCACCCTGCTGCAACGTGGATATCCTGCCGACCATCCTGAATCTGTTTGGCATACCATACGATTCCAGGCTCTATGCGGGAACCGACATCTTCGGCAGCGGCGTCCATATCGCCCAGATCTACAACCGCAACTTTGTGACCGACAAGGTCATGTACAACTATGCTACCGGCAAGGCGACCTGGCTGATCGATACGGAAAAGTATGATGAGCAGCGTCTCAATTCCTATCTTGAAAGCATGATCAGTATCGTCAATAACCGCTATGCGCTGTCGATCGGGATCGAAGAGACGGACTTCTATGCCTTCGTCTTCGACAACTTCGATCTTTACAGCGTCAAAGAAAAAAAGATCGAAGAAGAGACGGTCGAAGTACCGGAAGAAAAAGCCGGGGAATCGATCACCCAATTATCTTAAAAAGCAGGCCTCATGGATATCCATCAGGCCTTTTATTTGAGTCGATATTCCCGGGGTTTGACCCCGTAGTTCTTCTTGAACAGACGATAGAAGAAACTGAGGTTTTCATAGCCGATATTCAAAGCGATGTCCTCGATCCTTAAGGAAGTGTTCTTCAACAGGAAACAGGCCTGGTTTAGCCTCTTGGTTTCTAAGAGATCCTTGAAGGTGCGGCCGGTCTGTTTTTTGATGATGCGAGAGATCGTATAGATGTCCATCTTCCTGTCTTTCGCAAATTCATTTAAGGAAGCGTTTTTATAATTGACATCGATGTAGCGTAAGACATCCATGGCCAGCTGCTGATCGAAGGAAGTCTTGGAGACGGAGATCTGTTCAAAGTGGTTGATCATGGAAAGGAATAATAGACCCATGGTCAGCTGATTGAGACTGCGCTTGTTGGGCTCATCTTCCAGCAGATTCCAGATCAGGTTTTCCAGCAGATTCTGGATAGGCAGGATATCACTGGCGGAAAAATAGAGATAGTTGCAGGACAGGTCCTGGGCGGTCAGGCAGCTGATGATGAAGTCTTTTAGAGCGTTGTCTTCGGTAAAGATCATCTTAAAGGATTCATCAAAAAACTGCGGCAGGATCATGAAGTTGACGGCGATGTCCTTTTTATCAGCCGGCATTATCTCCTGACTGGCGTGCTGGTTGAGAAAAAGCAGGTCACCTTGTTTTAAGATGATCTTTTCGCCATCGATATAGTGGGTCGTTTCGCCCTTGGCCATATAGATGAATTCGATGTAGTTGTGATAGTGGCGGGGAAAGTGGACGAAACGGGTATGAGGCCGGATGTCGATGAGCTTGCCGTTGGAAAGCACCCGGGAAGAGTCGATGACATCTTCGCTTTCGTTGCTGTAATACAGCTGCCGATCAATGTCCGTGTTTCCTTTAAGGATCTTTTCTTCTTCGGGCGTTATCTGACTTAACTTGTTGAGCAGGATCTCGTTCATGATTCTATTATAGTGCAAGAAAGGACAGTTTTTTATTTAAAACAGGATATACAAAGGAGGGTGTCACAAAGGATAGAATTAAGATGTAGAAAAAGGAGCACGATAATATGAGTGAAGAAAGATATTCCTATGCGAAAGAAAGATATGCCCGCTATGGCATCGATACCGATCAGGCGATCGAAACTTTAAAGAACATTTCCGTTTCTTTGCACTGCTGGCAAGGTGACGATGTCAGAGGTTTCGACACCGATCCCAACAAACCCTTAACGGGCGGCATCCAGACGACCGGCAACTATCCCGGTCGAGCCAGAAATCCCGAAGAACTGATGGCCGACCTTGATGAAGTACTCAAACTCATCCCTGGCCGTCCCAAGATGAACCTGCATGCCTCCTACGCCATCTTTGAAAAAGGCGAATGGGCCGATCGAGATAAACTGGAACCCAAACATTTTAAAAAGTGGGTCGACTTCTGCAAGGAAAGAGGACTGGGCTGTGATTTCAATCCGACCTTCTTCTCCCATGAAAAATGCGATCCTCTTACCTTAAGTTCCGCTAATGAAGAGACCAGAAAGTTCTGGATCGAACATGGCAAGGCCTGCATCCGCATTTCCAACTATCTGGCGGAAGAACTGGGCGAGAAATGCGTCATGAACATCTGGACAGGCGATGGCTTCAAGGATATTCCGGGTGATCGTTTAGGTCCCAGACAAAGATATGCCGAAAGCATCGATGAGATCTTGAAAGAACCGTTTGATTTCAATAAGGTCAAACCCTGCGTTGAATCCAAGGTCTTCGGTATCGGTGTGGAATCATACACGACCGGTTCCGCCGAATTCTGTCTGTCCTATGCCGCAAAGAATAGAGACAAGTGCATTCCATTGATGGACAACGGTCACTATCACCCGACGGAAGTCGTTTCCGACAAGATCTCGGCTTTACTGACTTTCTTTGATGAGATCGCTTTACATGTGACAAGACCGGTCAGATGGGATTCCGACCATGTCGTACTCTTTGACGATGAGACCAAAGAGATCGCCAAAGAGATAATCAGATGCGGCGTCGATAAAGTCGATATCGCGCTGGACTACTTCGATGCTTCGATCAACAGGATCTCAGCCTGGGTCAACGGCTATCGCAATCTGCAGAAGGCCCTGTTATTTGCCTTATTGCAGCCCAACGAGGAACTCAAGAAGCTGCAGGACAGCCAGGATTTCTCTAGGTTGATGACACTGCAGGAATCCTTCAAGACGCTGCCGTTTGGCGATGTCTGGGATGCTTATTGTGAAGCTTGTGGCAAGCCTCTTGATGAAGAGTGGTTTGATGAAGTAAGCAGATATGAAGAAGAAGTACTGGTAAAAAGAGGATAAAAAGATGGATACCAAATTAGCAAAAGCATTCACAAAGATCTGTACCGATGGTTTTAATCAGGGCTGGCATGAACGCAACGGCGGCAACCTTTCTTATCGCTTAACGGATGAGGAAGTCGCTGAAGTAAGAGATCAGTTCAACGAAAATTCTGAGTGGCAGGATATCGGTACCAGTGTTCCCGATCTGGCCAATGAATACTTCATGGTCACCGGTTCAGGCAAATACATGCGCAATATCCAGCTGGATTTTGAAGACAATGTCGCCATCATCAAAGTCAATGAAGACGGCACGAAATACAAGATCGTCTACGGTCTAATCAATGGCGGCCGACCTACTTCCGAACTTCCGACCCATTTAATGAACCTGGAAGTTTTGAAGAAAAGAGATGAAGGTTTGAGAGTCGTCTATCATGCCCATCCGGCCAATACGATCGCTTTAACGTTCATTCTGCCGATCGATGGCATCATCTTCACCAGAGAGATCTTCGAGATCATGACCGAATGTCCGGTCATCTTCCCGCAGGGTATCGGCGTCATCGAATGGATGGTACCGGGTGGTAGAGAGATCGGAGTCAAGACGGCCAAGATCATGGAGACCCAGAACGTCGCAGTCTGGTATCACCACGGCATGTTTGTGGCAGGTCACGACTTCGATGAGGCCTTCGGTCTGATGCATACCGTCGAAAAGGCGGCCGAGATCCTGGTCAAGGTCAGATCGATGTCCGATACCAAACTCAACACCATTGAACCCCAGGGCTTCCGCGATATCTGCAAGGCCTTCAATGTGGAGATCGACGAAAAGTATCTTTACGAAAGAAAGACCTACAAGATCGGAGAAAAGCCTGAATGAAATACTATCTGGCGATCGATATCGGTGCCTCTTCCGGAAGACACATCGTGGGCTGGCAAGAGGATGACCAGTTAAAGACCGAAGAAGTCTATCGCTTTCCTAACGGAGTCAAGGAAGAAGATGGTCATCTGATCTGGGATATCGATGCTCTGGAAGCGGAAGTTAAAAAGGGCATTGCGATTGCAAAAGAGAAATATGCGATCGAATCTTTGTCCATCGATACCTGGGGTGTGGACTACGTCTTGTTGAAAGGTGATCAGACGATCTATCCGGTCTATGCCTATCGGGATGAAAGGACGCAAAAGGTGATCGACGAGGTCCATTCCCTGATCCCGTTTGAAGAGCTCTATGAACATACGGGCTGTCAATTCCAGCCTTTCAACAGCATCTATCAGCTTTATGATGATAAGAAGAAAGGCAGACTTGAAGATGTCAGCGATTTCCTGATGATCCCGGAATATCTGATGTATAAACTCACCGGTGTCAAGGCCAAGGAATTCACCAACGCCACGACCACCGGCATGATCGATCATGAGACACTGGAATTTGATAAGAAGATCATTGAATCTCTGGGTCTGCCGGAAATACTCTTTGGCAAGCTTTCTCAGCCGGGAACATACTTAGGTGAATACGAAGGCATCAAGGTCGTCTTATGTGCGAGCCATGATACCGGTTCCGCCGTTGAAGGTATCCCCATGGAGGGCAATGAACTCTACATCTCTTCGGGTACCTGGTCATTACTGGGTGTCAAGAGTGAGAAGCCTATAACGGATGAAGGCTCTTTGAAAGCCAACTATTCCAATGAAGGTGGCGTAGGCTACAACCGCTATCAGAAAAACATCATGGGTATGTGGATCGTCAACGAATTAAGGAAAGCCTTATGTCCAAATGAGGATTTCTCTGTTATCGTTACAAGAGCTGAAGAAAGCACTTATGATGAGGTATTAAATGCCAACGACGCCTCATTGCTGGCACCGGAAAACATGAAGGATGCCTTCGATGAACTATTGAAGGTCAAACCGGAAAACAGCTACGACTACTTCCGCTGTGCTTTCAGATCTTTGGCTCTGTCTTACAAGGAAGCGATCGAAGAACTGGAAGGCAATACCGGCAAGACTTATTCAAAGCTCTATATCGTCGGTGGCGGAGCCAAGAACGGCTTCCTCAATAGACTGACGGAAGAATATACGGGCAAGAAGGTCATCGCATTACCTATCGAAGCTACGGCCTTGGGCAATCTCAAGGTCCAGATGAAAAACTGAAGAAAATCTGCTGCTGAGGCGGCAGATTTTTAATAGCTGAAGGAAAGTATAAGGTAAAATAAAGGTGTATCGATAAAAAGAAAGGGATCAGATCATGAAAATACTGTTTGTGACCAGTGAATGTGCGCCTTTTTCCAAATCCGGCGGTCTGGCCGACGTGGCCTTCTCACTTCCTCCTGCTTTATTAAAGGCGGGCAACGAAGTAGAGATGATCACGCCTTACTACAAGTGCGTGCAAGACCGTTTTGAAAAACAGATCAGACATGTTTCCGATCACAAGGTCGGTCTGGGTGAAAAGACGATTGACTGTTCCTTATACAAGGGTGAATTATCCAATGTTCCCGTCTGGTTCGTGGAAAACAAGGAGCTTTTCGATCGCGACAAGCTTTATGGCTATGACGACGATAAAGTGCGTTTCGCTTTCTTCTCCAAGGCGGTCATCGAACTGATGGATCAGCTGGATTTCATTCCTGATATCCTGCATTGCAACGACTGGGAAGCGGCTTTGGCGGTCATTTATCTGAAAGACGACCAGGCTCGAAGAGCTCAATACCGCAATGTCAGAACAGTCTATACGATCCACAATATCGCTTATCAGGGTCAGTTTGGAGGCAATGAACTGACCACGACCTTCGGTCTGAACGGCGGCTGGTACGACGGTGGATTAGGCTACGAGTTCCAGGGCCGACATGACGTCAACCTGATGAAAGGTGCGATGCTGATGGCGGACGCGGTCTCGACCGTTTCGCCAACCTACGCCAGGGAGCTGCATACCCCGCAATTCGGCAAGGGTTTACAGGGAGTCTGCGACATCGTAGAGTCCAAGATGTACGGCATCCTCAACGGTATCGACCCCGATCACTATGATCCCAACCTCGATAAACGCATTCCGGCCAACTTCACGGCGGAAGATAAGAGCGGCAAAGAAGTATGCAAGGAGTACATCCAGGAAGCCTTCGGTCTTAAGAAGGAAAAGAACTGGCCGTTGTTCGCTGTCGTTGCCAGACTTGTCGAACAAAAGGGTGTCGATCTGATCAGAGAACTCATGGATCAGATGATGGCCAAGGGCATCCAGCTGATCGTCTTCGGTCAGGGAGACAAGGTTTATACCGACTATTTCTACGACTGCGCCGAGAAATACAAGGGCCAGCTGGGCTTCTCCGACAAGTATAACGAAGAGATGGCGGCCAAGGTCTTTGCGGGTGCCGACTTCTATCTGATGCCTTCGGCTTTTGAACCTTGTGGCCTGTCACAGATGATGGCGATGCGCTACGGTACGGTGCCGATCGTCCATGAGACGGGTGGTTTAAAAGATACCGTGCGTCCTTATTCGGATTTCGATGGCATTGGCGATGGCTTCAGCTTCGCGCAATACAATGCCAAGGCTTTCATGCTGGCGATCGATGCGGCGATCAGAGTCTACTTCGCCGAACACGAGGTCTTTGAGGTCATCAAGGACCGCTGTATGCGCAAGGATTTCTCCTGGACCAAATCGGCTCAGACTTATATCAAGATGTATTCCGATATCTGCGGCAACGGCTATGATCCAAACGTCACCTTCATGGATGCCTATGATGCCTTGAAGGTCGTCTATGAAGATCTCGAGGAAGAAAGAAACAGATACCTGGCTGCCCAAAGCGACGATTATCTCAATATCGTGCAGATCAGGATCGAAGGTCCGGGTGAAGGAACCTATTCGGTCAAATTCACCAAACAAGGCATGGAGATGGAACCGCGCAGCAATCCTGAAGCCTTCTGTACCATTGCCACTAACTTCGACAATCTCTACAACATGGCGACCGGCGTCACTTCCGCCGACAAGCTCTTCGTCAATGGGCAGATGAAGGTCGAAGGCAATATCTCCAAGGGTGCCGAACTCAGATATCTGATCGGCAAATACGAATATTAAACTTAGCAATTACAGACAAGGCCGTCATCAACCGACGGTCTTTTTTATTTTGTGAAAGTCATGGAAATAAAGTTATTCTGTTAAAATATTGAGTATGAACAGGTTGGGCAAAAGGATACTTATCTACATCATCGGCATAATCGTCCTGGCTTTGGGCTTGACCCTCAATACCAAGACGGGCTTAGGCTGTTCGCCGATCATTGCCGTAGCTTATGCTTTGGCAGAGATCTTTAAGGTCAATCTGGGTGATGTGACTTTTATGTTGTATTGCCTGTTTGTGATTATTGAACTGCTGATACAGCTGAAGCAGAAGCAGGATAAAAAACAGCTTCTTATGACGATCCTGCAGCTTCCTTTTTCGATCGTCTTTACCAGATTCATGAATCTGTATGCGAATATAATTCCGGATCTTAGTTCAAAGAATATGGTGCTCAGACTGATCTTTTTATTCGTAGCTATCGTATGTACCGGTGTCGGGGCGGCGATGATCCTGAATGTCAGACTGGTGGCCAATCCGGCGGATGGTATCGTAGCCTGTCTGGCTCAGCTTTTAAACAAAGAGACAGGATTAGTCAAGAATGCCTTCGACATCTCCTGTATCATTCTGACATTACTGATCTGTCTGGTCTTCTTTCATCCTTTAACGGGTGTGGGCATCGGCTCGGTGGTAGCGATGTTAATGACGGGGAGAGTGATCTCGTTATTCAATAAATATTTCAAGGAAAAGATCGAGGAGACCTTATGAGTAGTATATCCAAGGATTTGCAATTTAAGAGTGTGAAGAATATCCGGGATCTGGGCGGTATCGTCAATAAAGATGGCAGGATGATCAAAGAAGGCCTGCTTTTCCGAAGTGCCAGGCTCTCGTCTTTGTCAAAGAAGGAAGCCGGGATCCTTTATGAAGATAAAGGCATCAAGGCGGTCTTTGACTTCCGTTCACCTTTTGAAGCCTACCAGTCGCCGGATGTCGTCTTTGATGGCGTCGACTACTATCAGAATGAGATCGCTTCAGATGAAGCCTTTGGTGTCAGAAGAGATGATGAAACGATGGAAGAGCTCAATAAAATCAGAGAGCTGCTGGAGTCGGGCAAAGCCGATCGCAACATCTACAAGGATTTCATGGTCCATTTCTACCGTTCTTTTGCGATCAGCGAGTTTTCGATCATGCAGTATGGCAAATTCCTGCGCTATGTCCTGCAAAACGACGATCCCATCCTCTGGCATTGCAGTATGGGCAAGGACCGCTGCGGTATCGGTACGGCTCTGGTGCTGGAGCTGCTGGGCGTAAACAGGGAAGATATCGTTGAAGATTACTTATATACAAACGAAATATATGGCATAACCGATCCTGATGAGGAATCACCTTTTGAGATCGCCGACCGGGAATATATCGATGCCTTCTATTTTGAAGTCGAAAAGGCCTTTGGAAACATTGAAAATTTCTTCAAAGAGATGAATATTACACCCGAGATGATAGCTTCTTTCAGGGACAAGGTCCTTCAATAGGATTAATGATTCCCCTATAATAAAATCATGCAGACACTGGCCGAAGCTCTCAAAAAACTGCAGGGTTCCAAATTCCGTTCCTCCTTTCATCTTAATGAAAAAGACAGAAACTATATCAGGGAAAAAGGAATGGACGTCATCGAGTCGCATGCCCGAGATTTTGTAAGAGATAAGCTATCGCCTGCATACCCGCTAAATGATGGAAAGCAGACGCCGATGAAGGGACACCCCGTCTTCAAGGCGATGCATGCCACGGGCTGCTGCTGCCGGGGTTGTCTGAATAAATGGTATCGGGTTCCTAAAGGGTGTGAATTAAGTGAGTTGCAGCAGGAAAAGATCGTCAGACTTCTGCTGGCGTGGATCAGGGAGGAGATGAAGCAATGAAAAAGATCGTCGTCTATTATTCCATGTCGGAGAATGTGGACTATGTCGCCAGGATCATCGCCGAAAAGACCGGTGCCGATCTTTTAAGACTGGTACCGGAAAAGGCTTATCCGGACAAGGGTCTCAAAAAGTTCTACTGGGGAGGCAAGGCGGCACTGATGGGCGAAAAGCCAGGGCTTGAACCTTACGTTTTTGATAAAGACTATGATCTGATCATCTTCGGCAGTCCGGTTTGGGCTTCCTGTTTCACACCGCCAATAAGGACTTTCATCGCAGATAATAAAGAAGCCTTGAAAGATAAGAAGTTTGCAGCATATGTCTGCTGCTCGGGAAGCGGAGGACAGAGAGCTTTGAACAAACTGAAAGAAGAACTGAATATCGATGGATTCACTGTTGAAGCGATCTTCATCGATCCCAAAGATAAAAAAGGAAGCGAAGAAAAGATCGAAACATTCATTAAAGGTTTATAAAAATGAAGATCAGAAAATATATCATAGTGCTGTTTTGTCTGCTGGTACTGCTTAGTGGCTGTTCCTCGGGAGGCATCAAAGATATTCCCGGAGACTACTATCCGATCTCCTGCAGTGACGAAGACGGCAACGAATACGAACTGGAAGATGAAAGACTTCATCTTGATGAAGGAGGAACAGGCTACTTCTTCTTCCAGGACAACATGTATGAACTTCTCTGGAAATATGAGGATGGGGTCTTTTATTTTGAAGATTCCAGCGGCGATGTCTTTGAAGGGATATTTAATAACGGGAAGATAAGTGGCAAGTATTTCTTTGATTATTTCTATGAATTCAGAAAAGGAAAAAGTAAATAACGGTCTGATTTAGATTATTATTCGATGAGAAACTTCTGAAACAATATCAGAAGTTTTTTATTTAGGCGAAATCAATAATATGCAACTAAATTTAGTTGCAAAAAATATGTTTTAACGATATTCTATTTATAGGATTATCTATGGGTAAGAAAGAAAAACTGATCAAGAAGCTTAAGTCAAAACCAAAAGATTTCACTTTCGAAGAAGCTGAAACTTTGTTGTCATAGCTTTCATATCAACGAAGCAACAAAGGAAAGACAAGCGGTTCCAGAATCATGTTTGTAAACAAAAATGATCAGACAAAAATCTTGCTGCATAAACCGCATCCGAGAAAGGAACTATTGGACTATCAGGTTAAGCAGCTGATTGATCAGCTGGAAGAGGAGGGCCTTATATGAGCAATACCATGGAATACAAAGGATATATAGGCAGTGTAGAATTTTCAGAAAACGATGGTGTTTTCTATGGCAAAGTTCAGGGAATAAGATCGTTGATCTCGTATGAAGGAACGACTGCTAAAAAACTGATAAAAGACTTTCATGATGCCGTAGATGATTATCTATCTTTGTGTGAAAAAGACGGAAAAGTTCCGGAGACAGCATATAAGGGAAGTCTGAATGTTCGATTTAAAGATGTAAATGTTCATCGGGAAGCCGCAATATATGCCATGAACCACAATCAAAGCCTTAACAGCTTTATTGAGGAAGCAGTAAAAGATAAGCTGATCAAACTGATTTAAATTATTAATCAAACAAGAAATCAAATGAGAAACTTCTGAAGCAATATCAGGAGTTTTGTTTTGGTGAGACGTAACATGCAAGATTAAACGATATAATTCGTCTTTATCTCACTAAAAAAGAGATAAAGACGAACCATAACCATCGCGAAAAGAATAAAAATGGTAATAGTGAAGCTTGTTTTACAAGACGATTTCGCCGTCTTTCATGATCAGCTTATTGCCGGCTTTGATGGTCGGATCGTTGGTAACGATGTCGAAGTGACCGGCCGCTTCCTGTTTGCCACCTAAGCCGAAGTTTCGGCCCATACCGATATGGAAGGTATGATAAGCCGATTCATCTTCAATATAAGAGACGCCTCTGGTTTTGGAGATGCGGTTGAGACCGATACCCAGTTCCCCTGGTTTGAACATATTATCTGAATTGAAAGATCTGATATAGTTGAGAAGTTTGGTCGCATCGTTTCCTTTACTTTCGGCGGAAACAAGGCGGCCTTTTTCAAAGATGATCTTAACGGGATTTTCAACCAGGCCGATATAACCGAAAGAGGCATCGAGATAAAGGACACCATGGGTCTCGTCTTCGTTAGGAGCGACGAAGACTTCGAAAGATGAAGAGCCGATCAGGCCCTTGCGGGCAGCCTTGCCATTGAAATAACCGGGTTTACGGCCTTCGATATCGAAATACATGTCAGTACCCTTAGCCGTCGTGACATGTACGGTCTTGCATTTATCCATGACGCCGATGATCTTTTTGGCATCACGGTATGTCTGACGGGTATCCATCTGAATGAAGTCGTTTTCCAGTAAGGATGTGCCATCGGAACACGATAGCGGCAGCGAAAGAAAACGGGCACCTTTTTTGACGGCGGTGCGGATGGCGTTGGTAGTGATGAAGGAAAAATCGGTAGCGCCGATGATGACGTCTTCTTTGCAGAAGATGTCGGTCATGCTTTCGATGACTTCACCTTTCTGTACCAGCTGCGAATTAAGGATAGTGGTCTTTAATGTCGCATCGGCACCGTAGGCCCAGCGTTCGATCGCTTCGGCTTCTCTTAAATGCGTCTCGTCCGTAATGAAGTGGATCAGTTCGTCTTTTCCGACATTGAGCCAGTCGTGCAGGATGATGGAAACACCTTTATCAATGTTGATCATATGCGATATGCTCCTATGATAAAATAATACAATAAGAAAAGGTATTAGATGAAAAACAGACTTCCCAAATACGATTTTTCCAAGCCGATCAAGCTTATACAGTATAAGAGTCCGCGTTTCGACATCGTTTTTTATTCCGCGACCCTTAGCGCTTTGATGCTGGCGATCATCTATCTGATCTTCATCCATGACGGCAAATTTGCGATAAACTTCGTTTTATGGCGGGTACTCATCTGTATCCCTTTGATCATGATCGCCTACTGGCTAAAGGAACTTTTGGATGAGTTAAGAGTCTATCCATCTAAACTGATGAAGAAACACACCTGGACCATCAAAGAACTGATGGAACTTACGGGCAAGGACCAGAAGGAGACGGAAAGGATCATGTCTCATGTGCTGGAGTCCTGTTTTGAGGTCGATCAGAAAAACATAAGCAGGGAGAAGTAAAACGATGCGTGAATTCAGAGTAGGCAAGTTTCTGCTGGCGATACTGGCCGGAGCGTTTCTGACTTTCTTTCTCTACGGCATCTTTCGTTTAAGCGATGCCTTAATGATCGCAGCCTGTCTGACGATCATCTACTCTTTCACTTTCATTCATACCATGATGGGTAACATCGCCTCCCGCAGCGGTTCCATATTGAATCAGTATGAAAAGGTCTCATACGATCGACGCTACAACATCAGGGAAGAAAGAGGTTTTATTCCGGAGACGCTGATAGTCGGAGTGATAGAACTCATCGTATCGCTGTTTCTCAGTTATAGATGATAAGGTCTGTTTGTTGATAACAGGCTTTTATTTGTGTTTTAAGTTTTTAGGAAATTGTTTTCTTCACTAAGCTTTTCTTTGATAATGGCCTTGCTTAGGTCTTCTTTTTCAGCGATCGTAATTGCAGGAGTATAGTTCTTCTCTTCCATCAGCATCGCTATCGCTTTTTCAGGAGCTAAAGTGTGATAAATGCCATAGTGCTTTCTCATGTCGCTTCCTGAAACTGCTTTGTAGATCTGATCGCTGCTTATGCCATAAATATATGCCCAATAGCGATAAAGATAACCGGTCCAGTATAATTCTTCTTTATCGTATTTTTCGCTTCCGTAGATCCTGTTGTGATATTCTTCTTTGATTTCGGCTAAAGCCTGCAGTTCGGATTGTGCTGTATTCAGAAAAGCGAGCCTGTCCATCCTTTTGGCAAGCGAAGAATTCATAAAGCGCCTGATGAAGACGGCTGAACTTCCTTCTTCGTTCAGCGAGAGCTCAAACATCCGTCCTTGCATCCGGCACATGATCAGGCCGTCATGATCCATCTTATTCATACAGTATTTCCTCGATATACTTTCCGTTTCGGTTTTTGCTTCTGAAATCGGATATATTGTCATATCTTTCGCTTCTCATTTTGTTTGCTTCCAAAAGGTAAAATTCCTTTTCTTTTTTGCACAGATAGAATTGTTTCAAAAAACCCAATCTTTCGATAGCTTTTTCGCTTTTTAAAACATATTGTCTTCCAAGATCGTAAGAAGACAACGCATAAGCGCAAGCTTCATCGGTGATCATTCCGTCCGTAAATTCGCGGATGATAGCAAACATCCTGTTGTCGGCGATCGGAGCGATCAGAATATCTTTATTCTGAGATTTTTTAACGATTTCTTTGAGGATCTTGGAATCATGATATCTTTTCAGCAAGCCGCGCTGATATGCAATGGTCAAAACCCAGTTTGTATCAACAGAAAATTCATATTGTTTTAATCCTTTCAAATCCAGTCCAAAACCATAAACGCAGGAATCCTCATAGCCGGCAATGTAGGCTGCGGATTGTAAAAAGGTTTCACCACAGTAAAAACCCATTCCTAAATCGTTGTATTCCTTGGAATGATGAAGGTCGGGATCTTCTTTGAAAGGGGATCGGGCACCATGAAAAAGAAGTTTTAATCCCTGTTTCCGGCACAGATCTGAAAAGGGTTCCTCATGAGCGTTATTGATCCTCAATCCCTTTTCAAAAGCATATTCATAAATGGCCTCCATGCTTCGGCGATCGGGTTCATGTATACCTTTGATCCAGTTGCTTACAGAGGCGGGTTTAAGTCCATTTTCTTTACAAAGCGTTAGTTCGGAAATATCAAGTGTTTTTAAAATGACATCCAGATCGAAAACAAAATCATTCATAACTAAATATTATCATTTAATAAAACGCTATGTTCAAGAAACCAGTTGATGAACATTTTATGAAAACTCTTATCATTTCTTGAAATATGGATATCTATTTCAATTTGCTATATCGACAACACTAGATTCATATCCGGCTAATCGCTCAGAATATAAAGTTCAA